>NZ_JBHXEG010000026.1:0-93339 GCF_042724935.1 Kitasatospora sp. NPDC127060 | reverse complement strand
GGGCCGGCACCCCCGACGGGGGTGCCGGCCCTCAGCCGTTCCGACGGCGGGATCAGCCCTGCGGCCGGCCGACCGGCGGCTTCGGGGCCCGCGGGTAGGGGTTGTCCTTCTGGCAGCTCAGCACCTGGTACTCGGGCTTCTGCTGGTTCTCCTGGTCCTTCCGGACCTTCGCGGCCTGGTCGTAGACGGCCGGGACGCCGGGGTCGATGCAGTCCTGGGCGGAGACGTACGGCGAGCAGCTGCCGTTCTGGCCGCGCAGGACCTGGGCGGAGTACGCGAAGTTGCCGGTGGCGTCGATGCGCGCGCTGGACTCGGGCATGTACCGGCTGCCGGTGGACGAGCCGGCCATGCCGAACAGCAGGCCGAGCGCGCAGAGCGTGGCGAGGGCGTACCGGCGGGGCGCGCGGGCGGTCGGGGTGGACCGGTCGTCGGCGGTGGTCCGCTGGCGCCGCTCCAGGAAGCGCTCGGTGCCGAGGAACAGTGCCAGGCCGGTGAGCACGATGAAGCAGTACAGCAGCTGCTGGTTGGTGCGCGGGTAGAGCATCACCGCCTGGTTCTTGTACATGTGGGCGGCGTACCAGTAGCGCATCAGGAAGGCGCTGGCAGCAGCCGCGGCGGTGGCCAGCACGACCGAGTTGCGCGGGCCGACCACGATGGCGGCGGCGCCCCCGATCAGCAGCACGATGGCGAACAGGCCGACGCCGCCGATCTCGCCCGGCGCCGGCCAGGCACCCAGCCCGAGGCCGCCGGGCACGTCGCTGCCCCACATCATGAAGTAGCTGGGTTCGGTGTAGACGTCGAAGTAGCAGTACCGGTCGACGGCCCCGCCGGCCGAGGAGAGGAACTTGGTGAGGTAGAAGCCGGAGACCGCGACGAAGGTGACGACGGTCGCGCCGATCAGCAGCAGGGCGGTGACGAAGGCGCCGGTGCCGTGGGTGCGCCACTGGCGGACGAGCAGGACGACGCCCATCAGCATCAGGCCGGCCGCGGACCAGACGAACCAGCCCGAGTACAGCAGGAACAGCAGGCCGAGCACGGCCCCGACGACGGCCCCCAGGCCGACGGCGCGGGCGCGGCTGAGCAGCTGGGAGCGCTGGATCAGCTGGAGCAGCTTCGCCAGCACCGGCAGCAGCCCGACCAGGACGATCGTGGTGTAGGGCTTGTACGGGTCCGCCAGCGGCAGCGAGGCGGTGACGCCGATGCCCAGGGCCCACAGCGGGGGAAGGATCAGTCGCCAGGCGACGTAGGCCGTCGGCCCCAGCAGCGCGATGAACACCAGGCTGACCATCTTCAGCGCGTGACCGGGGTCGCTGTCGGTGAAGTGCTGGGTGTACCAGCCGAGCAGGTGCGGGAAGAGCGGCGGGTAGGTGTCGTCGATCGGCTGGCCGTGGATGAGGTTGAAGGCCCAGCCCTGGAGCACGCCGGAGTCGCCGCCCTGGCCGCCGAGCGGCCACGGGGTGCCGCGCAGCGCGAGCGCGACGGCGCCGGCGAGCACACCGCTGGAGAGGCCGGCGAATATCGCGGCGCCGAATTGCACCGGCAGTATCGACCACCGGCGCATGATGACCATCAGTACTCCGACGGTTACGCCCATCGAGATCAGCAGAATGAGCTGCAGCCCGGCGAGGCCGCTGACCTGACCGACACGAACCATCGGATCGATGTCGATGAATCGGGTCACCCAGGTCATGAGCATGGCAGCCGTGATCCCGATGACGCCCTCGGCCACCAGCCACCACGCTGAACTCTCGCGCCGGTACATCCGTTGGGGCAGAGGGGGGAGCAATGGCTGTTCGGGCGACCGCTGAGGCCTGTCGGCACGGTGCGGAACGCTGATGGTCATCCTGGGAGGCCCTTCAGAACCCGGCTGTACGGGAGTTGGCATGTCGCACCGAAGATATCCTAGGGACCCCGGCCGGGCTCGCTCCGGTGGCGCATATTTAAATCGGCGAAAATCCGGACATTGCCAACTCCAATTCATTGCGCGGCCGTTCGGCGGATGTAATTCCGTTGCCCGGACTTTCCGGTCGGTGACGTACGCGAACCCGGCGAAAGGCTCGACCGGTGGTTTCACGGACGGACCGGCCGACGCACCGGGGCGGCGGAACTGGTTGACTGGGCCCGTCCGGCGGCCGCAGCCGGGGCACCGAAGCATGATCCAGGACCAGGAGGTGCGGCGCCGTCATGAGCGTCGATTTCGTCATCCCGTACTACGGCGACCCGGAGTACCTGTTCGCCACCATCGACAGCATCCGGGCGCAGAACCAGCAGGACTGGCGGCTGACCGTGGTGGACGACCAGTACCCGGGCAACCGGGCGCTGGAGTACATCGAGAGCCTGGACGACGACCGGATCCGCTACGTGCGCAACGAGGAGCGGCTGGGCCCCAACGGCAACACCTACAAGGCGTCCACCCTGGCCGAGCGCGAGTTCGTCTCGATGATGGGTGCCGATGACCTGCTGGAGCCGAACTACCTGGACGTCGTGCTGGAGCGGCTGAAGGCCGACCCGGCCGCGATCGCCTGCCAGCCCGGCGTGAAGGTGATGGACAGCGACGGGAACCTGGTGCCGTCGCTCGGCATCGGCGACAAGGTCAAGCGCCGGATCGCCGCCCCGGCCCGCAAGGCCGGCGTGATCAGCGGCGAGGCCGCGGTGAAGAGCCTGCTGTCCGGCAACTGGCTGTACACGCCGTCGCTCACCTACCGGCAGTCCGCGCTGTCGAAGATCCCGTACCGCCCCGACATCGACGCCGTGCACGACCTGGCGTTCATGGTCGACATGCTGATGGAGGGCGGCAACCTGCTGGTCGACGAGCGCGAGGTGTTCCGCTACCGCCGCCACCAGGCCAGTGACTCCTCGAACCGGGTCAAGGACGGCAAGCGCTTCGACGAGGAGCTGAAGTACTACACGCTGATCTCCAAGGAGCTGCGCGCCAAGGGCTGGAACGCCGCCGCCCGCTCGGCCGACCTCCACCTCTCCTCCCGGCTGCACGCCCTGATGGTGGCCGCCGGACGCCTCGGCGCGGGTGACTTCGCCCACGCCGGCGCCATGGTCGGCCGCGCCGTCCGCAGTAGCTGACCAGGCCCGGAACGGGCCGCAACGGGATTCCGCCGGGAGCCGGGGACCCCGGCGGAGTCCCTATCATGTCGGCTGATCCGTTCGCCGACCCCAACCCGCCACTCCACGCCGCTCACCGGACGTGGCGACGTACGGAAGTGACTGACATGACTGATCTGGCCACCAGCCCGGTCGGCGGCTCCGAGGCGGAGCCCCGGCAACCGGAGGGCGCGCTCGCCGCCCGCCTCGGGCGGATGGACGGCCTGCTGGCACGCCCCTGGGCGGTCCGTTCGGCCGAGGCCGTGGTCTCGGTCGTGGCGGCGTTCGCCTTCACGCTGCTCTGCACCCGCATCAACGTCAACCCGCTCAACCGGGTCGGCCAGGTCAGCGGCCTGGCCATGGTGCAGAAGTACGCCGCGGTGGTGGGCCTGCCCGTCCTGGCGGTGCTGCTGTACGCCGCCTACCGGGGCAGCCTGGCCCGCTACCAGCTGCTCCAGCGGCTGGTCTGCGCGGCCGTCGCCGGTCTGGCGACCGGCGCGGTCGCCGGCGGCATCGCGGTGGCGCTGCACGGCACGAACTGGGGCCTCGGCGGCCAGGAGGGCGACCCGGGCAACCTCATCGGCATGGCCAACGACATGCTGCGCGGCGAGGGCCTGCCCGGTGTCTACCCGCCCGGCTTCCCGGCGCTGCTGGCGGTCTGGGCGAAGCTCTTCCACGGCGGGATCGGTGGCGTCGGCTACGCCATGAAGGACGTCCAGCTGATCTGCAGCGCGCTGGTCGGCCCGATGGCGTACCTGTCCTGGCGGCTGCTGCTGCGCCCGTTCTGGGCGCTGCTGATCGCGGTCCCGTCCGCGATCCTGTTCCTGGACCCGATCCGGCCGTACAGCCACGTCACCATGCTGGTGATGGTGCCGATGCTGGCCGGGGCGCTGCGCGAGCTGCGCCGGGCGCACCGGCTGACCACCCGCTCCACGGTGCTGCGCGGGGTCGGCTTCGGCGTCTCGTTCGGCCTGATGTTCCTCTGGTACTCGGGCTGGTTCGTCTGGGCCGCGCCGGGCGTCCTCGTCCTGACGCTGTTCCTGGTGCCGTGGCGCAAGGGCGCCGCCCGGATCAAGCCGGTGCTGCTGTTCCTGGCCGTCACCCTGGTGAGCGCCGGCGTGGTCGGCGCGCCGCTGCTGTACGAGCTGGTGCGGCTGGGAGCCCAGGCCAAGGACCGGTACGCCTACCTCTCGGTGTACATCGACCCGGCGTACATCATGGGCTGGGCCTCGGACCGCACCGGCGACCTCACGTACCACAACTTCCCGTGGCGCGGTGAGCTCGCCGGGCAGAGCGCCTACACCCTGCTGCTGCTGGCCGGCGTCGCGCTGGCGCTCGGCCTCGGGCTGCGCAGCATCGCCGTCCGGACCACCGCGGTCACCCTGGTGAGTGCCTGGCTGCTGCGCTACTGGTTCGCCTCGCACCTGGCCCAGGCCAAGGCCGTCCAGCTGTACCCGCGCACCACCTGGATCATCCTGTACGCGCTGATGATCCTGGCCGTGCTCGGCCTGATGTTCGCCGTCCAGCGCGGCACGGGCTGGCTGCGGACGGTGCAGCGGGTCAGCGTCGACGGCGGGCCGGTGCCGCTGACCCTGCGCCCGGCGGTCACCGGCCGGCTGGTCGCGGGCGCGGTCTGCGCGGTGGCGCTGTTCGCCACCATGTCGGCCTCCTGGTCGGTGGACCGCTACATGCCGACCACGGACCCGAAGCTCCTCCCGAGCAGCGGCACCCAGAACGTCGACATGGGCATCGACGCCTGGCGCGCGCACATCCTGGTGAACGAGAACGGCAAGTGCCCCAAGTACGACCCGGCCGGCCCGCACGACTGCGCGCCGGTGAACAAGGGCCTTCACGAGTACAACAACGACCCGGACAAGGGCCAGTTGTGGTGCGCCAACGTGAGCGGCGACGAGTGGGCGACGGTCTGCGGCACCAAGCGTCCCTGGTGATCCGGGCCGCCGGCGGAGGCCGCCGGCGCTGACGGTCACCCGATCGGGGCCGGTGAGGTACACCTCACCGGCCCCGATTGGCATCCGGGCTGCTCCATGTGGCAGTATGTCCAAGTTGCTCGGTTGAGTGCCGATGCTGCGCGCCTCCCGCCGGGAGGACTGGAAGCGAGTCCCATGTACTCGTCGTTCCCGTGATGGCCGTCAAGCGTGACTTCTACGCCACGGCAGCTGCGGGGCGAAAGTACGGGAATCTTCCGGGAAGCGTGTGCGGGGCCTCGACCCGGCGCCTCCCACCCCGAAAGTTGAAACCGACGAGCTTCTTCGCCGGTTTTTTGCAAGCGCCAGTGCGACACGCCCGAGCGCGGGGGTCGGAGGGTGGCCGTGAAGTGACTGAAGACAAAGGACTACTGAGTAGCCATGGCGGGACAGAAGATCCGCATCCGGCTCAAGGCCTACGACCACGAGGTCATCGACTCCTCGGCGAAGAAGATCGTCGAGACGGTGATTCGTACTGGTGCGCAGGTCGCGGGCCCGGTGCCGCTGCCCACTGAGAAGAACGTGTACTGCGTCATCCGCTCGCCGCACAAGTACAAGGACTCGCGCGAGCACTTCGAGATGCGTACTCACAAGCGTCTGATCGACATCCTCGACCCCACGCCGAAGACGGTTGACTCGCTCATGCGTCTCGACCTGCCGGCTGGCGTCGACATCGAGATCAAGCTCTGAGAGGCGCACCGAAGATGGCTAAGCAGATTAAGGGCATCCTGGGCGAGAAGCTCGGCATGACCCAGGTCTGGGACGAGAACAACCGGGTCGTCCCGGTGACCGTCGTCAAGGCTGGGCCCAATGTCGTGACCCAGGTCCACACCGCAGACAGCCCGGCCGGCTACGACGCCGTCCAGATCGGCTTCGGCGAGATCGACCCCCGCAAGGTGAACAAGCCCCTCGCGGGCCACTTCGCCAAGGCCGGTGTCACCCCGCGTCGTCACCTGGTCGAGCTCCGTACCTCGGACGCGTCCGAGTACACCCTCGGCCAGGAGATCACCGCCGAGCTGTTCGAGGCGGGTGTCAAGGTCGATGTGACCGGCACCTCCAAGGGCAAGGGCTTCGCCGGTGTCATGAAGCGCCACAACTTCCGGGGCCTCGGCGCCGGTCACGGTGTGCAGCGCAAGCACCGCTCGCCCGGCTCGATCGGTGGCTGCGCCACCCCGGGTCGCGTGTTCAAGGGCGTGAGGATGGCCGGCCGGATGGGCCACGAGCGTGTGACCACCCAGAACCTGACCATCCATGCCGTTGACGCGGAGAAGGGGCTGCTCCTGATCAAGGGCGCAATCCCGGGCCCGAACGGCGGCCTCATCCTCGTCCGCACTGCGGCGAAGGGGCTGTGAGGATATGAGCACCATTGACATCCTGTCGCCCTCGGGCGACAAGACCGGCAGCCTCGAGCTGCCGGCCGAGATCTTCGACGCGAAGGTCAGCGTTCCGCTGATGCACCAGGTCGTCGTGGCGCAGCTCGCTGCGGCCCGTCAGGGCACCCACAAGACCAAGTCTCGCGGCGAGGTCCGCGGTGGCGGCAAGAAGCCGTACCGCCAGAAGGGCACCGGCCGCGCCCGTCAGGGCTCGACCCGTGCGCCGCAGTTCGCCGGCGGTGGCGTCGTGCACGGTCCCGTGCCGCGCGACTACTCGCAGCGGACCCCGAAGAAGATGATCGCCGCCGCCCTGCGCGGTGCGCTCACCGACCGGGCCCGCCACAACCGCATTCACGTCGTCACCGGCGTGACCGCGACCGAGGTGCCGTCGACCAAGGCCGCCAAGGGCCTGTTCGGCAAGATCACCGAGCGCAAGAACGTCCTGCTGGTCGTCGAGCGCGAGGACGAGCTGGGCCTGAAGTCCGCTCGCAACCTGCCGCACGTGCACATCCTGGACGCCGGTCAGCTGAACACCTACGACGTGCTCGTCTCCGACGATGTGGTCTTCACCCAGGCCGCCTTCGAGCGTTTCGTGGCGGGTCCCGCCGCGTCCGCCAAGGCTGTGGCTGCTGAGGGCGAGCTCGAAGGGAGCGCCGCCTGATGGCTGCAGAGATCACGAGCAAGACGTTCACGGACCCCCGTGACGTCCTGGTGAAGCCGGTCATCTCCGAGAAGAGCTACAGCCTTCTCGACGAGAACAAGTACACGTTCATCGTGTCGCCGGGCGCCAACAAGACCCAGATCAAGCAGGCCGTCGAGGCGGTCTTCTCGGTCAAGGTCGAGGCTGTCAACACGATCAACCGTCAGGGCAAGCGCAAGCGCTCCAAGACGGGCTTTGGCAAGCGCAAGGACACCAAGCGCGCCATCGTGACGCTGGCCGAGGGCAACCGCATCGACATCTTCGGTGGTCCGGTCTCCTAACGGAGATCGTGATCGTCGATAAGGACGAGGACGAGAGAGCCAAATGGGCATCCGCAAGTACAAGCCGACTACGCCGGGCCGTCGTGGCTCCAGCGTGGCCGACTTCGTAGAGATCACGCGGTCCACGCCGGAGAAGTCGCTGGTTCGCCCCCTGCACAGCAAGGGCGGCCGTAACAACGCCGGTCGGATCACCGTTCGCCACCAGGGTGGCGGTCACAAGCGCGCCTACCGCGTGATCGACTTCCGTCGTCACGACAAGGACGGCGTGCCGGCCAAGGTCGCGCACATCGAGTACGACCCCAACCGCACCGCGCGCATCGCGCTCCTGCACTACGCGGACGGCGAGAAGCGCTACATCATCGCGCCGCGCGGCATCACGCAGGGCGACCGGATCGAGAACGGCGCTGGCGCCGACATCAAGCCGGGCAACAACCTGCCGCTGCGCAACATCCCGGTCGGTACCACCATCCACGCGGTGGAGCTGCGTCCCGGCGGCGGTGCCAAGCTGGCCCGCTCGGCCGGCTCCGGCATCCAGCTGCTGGCGCGTGAGGGCAAGATGGCGCACCTGCGCATGCCCTCCGGCGAGATCCGCCTGGTGGACGCGCGCTGCCGCGCGACCGTCGGCGAGGTCGGCAACGCCGAGCAGTCGAACATCAACTGGGGCAAGGCCGGCCGCATGCGCTGGAAGGGCGTTCGCCCGACCGTGCGTGGTGTCGCCATGAACCCGATCGACCACCCGCACGGTGGTGGTGAGGGTAAGACCTCTGGTGGTCGCCACCCGGTCTCGCCGTGGGGCCAGAAGGAGGGTCGCACCCGTCGCCCGAAGAAGGCGTCGGACGCTCTCATCGTGCGCCGCCGCAAGACCAACAAGAAGCGCTAGGAGCAGGTCAGATGCCGCGCAGTCTCAAGAAGGGCCCCTTCATCGACGGCCACCTTCTCAAGAAGGTGGACGCGCAGAACGAGGCGGGTACCCAGAACGTCATCAAGACCTGGTCCCGTCGCTCCGTGATCTTCCCGGCCATGCTTGGCCACACGATCGCGGTTCACGATGGTCGCAAGCACGTCCCGGTGTTCGTCACCGAGTCGATGGTCGGCCACAAGCTGGGCGAGTTCGCTCCGACCCGCACCTTCCGCGGCCACGTCAAGGACGACCGCAAGTCGAAGCGTCGCTAGTCGCCTGAGCTTCAGCGCCAGAACGACTCAATGACTTACTCCATTAAGGGGACAACCATGGAAGCCAGGGCCCAGGCGCGGTACATCCGCGTCACGCCCATGAAGGCCCGCCGCGTGGTGGACCTCATCCGTGGCCTTCAGGCCACGGAGGCCCAGGCCGTCCTGCGTTTCGCTCCGCAGGCCGCCACCGTGCCGGTGGGCAAGGTGCTCGACAGCGCCATTGCCAACGCCGCGCACAACTACAACCACTCCAACGTGGACGACCTCTACATCTCCGAGGCGTACGTTGACGAGGGCCCGACCCTGAAGCGGTTCCGTCCGCGTGCTCAGGGCCGCGCCTACCGGATCCGCAAGCGGACCAGCCACATCACCGTGGTCGTCAGCAGCAAGGAAGGGACCCGGTAATGGGCCAGAAGGTTAACCCGCACGGGTTCCGCCTCGGCATCAGCACGGACTTCAAGTCCCGTTGGTACGCCGACAAGCTGTACAAGGACTACGTCAAGGAAGACGTTGCCATTCGTCGCATGATGACGAAGGGCATGGAGCGCGCCGGCATCTCCAAGGTCGAGATCGAGCGCACCCGCGACCGCGTCCGCGTCGACATCCACACCGCTCGCCCCGGCATCGTCATCGGCCGCCGTGGCACCGAGGCCGACCGCATCCGCGGCGACCTCGAGAAGCTGACCGGCAAGCAGGTCCAGCTGAACATCCTCGAGGTCAAGAACCCCGAGCTGGACGCCCAGCTCGTGGCTCAGGGCGTCGCGGAGCAGCTGTCCTCCCGCGTCTCCTTCCGTCGTGCCATGCGCAAGTCGATGCAGGGCACCATGAAGTCCGGCGCCAAGGGCATCAAGGTCCAGTGCTCCGGTCGTCTCGGCGGCGCCGAGATGAGCCGCTCGGAGTTCTACCGCGAGGGCCGTGTGCCGCTGCACACCCTGCGCGCCAACGTCGACTACGGCTTCTTCGAGGCCAAGACGACCTTCGGCCGCATCGGTGTGAAGGTCTGGATCTACAAGGGCGACGTCAAGAACATCGCCGAGGTCCGCGCTGAGAACGCCGCTGCCCGCTCGGGCAACCGCCCGGCCCGTCCCGAGGGTGGTCGTCCCGCCCGCGGTGGCGAGCGCCGTGGTGGCGAGCGCGGTGGCCGTGGCCGTCGCCCCGCCGCTGCCGAGGCCCCCGCGGCCCCGGTCGCCGAGGCTCCGGCTGCCGAGAACACCGGAACGGAGGCCTGACTCCAATGCTGATCCCCCGTCGGGTCAAGCACCGCAAGCAGCACCACCCCAAGCGCCGCGGCGCTGCCAAGGGTGGCACCGAGCTCGCCTTCGGCGAGTACGGCATCCAGGCCGTCACCCCGGCCTACGTGACGAACCGGCAGATCGAGTCCGCTCGTATCGCCGTCACCCGTCACATCAAGCGTGGCGGCAAGGTCTGGATCAACATCTACCCGGACCGTCCGCTCACCAAGAAGCCGGCCGAGACCCGCATGGGTTCCGGTAAGGGTTCGCCCGAGTGGTGGATCGCGAACGTGCACCCGGGTCGGGTCATGTTCGAGCTGTCGTACCCCAACGAGAAGGTGGCTCGTGAGGCGCTGACCCGCGCAGCTCACAAGCTCCCGATGAAGTGCCGGATCATCCGGCGCGAGGCAGGTGAGAGCTGATGTCGGCCGGCACCAAGGCTGCTGACCTCCGCGAGCTGGACAACGAGGGTCTCGTTGCCAAGCTCCGTGAGGCCAAGGAGGAGCTGTTCAACCTCCGCTTCCAGGCGGCGACCGGGCAGCTCGACAACCACGGACGGCTCAAGCTCGTCCGTAAGGACATCGCGCGGATCTACACCCTGATGCGCGAGCGCGAGCTGGGCATCGAGACGGTGGAGAGCGCCTGATGACTGAGAACACCAACGAGACGCGCGGTTTCCGCAAGACCCGTGAGGGTCTCGTCGTCAGCGACAAGATGGACAAGACCGTCGTCGTCGCCGTCGAGGACCGCGTCAAGCACGCTCTGTACGGCAAGGTCATCCGCCGTACGAACAAGCTGAAGGCGCACGACGAGCAGAACGCCTGCGGCATCGGCGACCGGGTCCTCCTCGCGGAGACCCGCCCGCTGTCCGCGACGAAGCGCTGGCGCGTCGTCGAGATCCTCGAGAAGGCCAAGTAACGAAGTTGATGCGGTACGGCCGTATGTGCACCAGGTCCCTCGCGGGCGCTGGTGTGAGCAGCGGCCGGCCCGTCAGCTCTCGTTGACGATCAGGAGAAAGCTGTGATCCAGCAGGAGTCGCGACTGCGTGTCGCCGACAACACGGGCGCGAAGGAAATCCTTTGCATCCGCGTTCTCGGTGGTTCCGGTCGCCGCTACGCCGGCATCGGGGACGTCATCGTCGCGACCGTCAAGGACGCGATCCCCGGCGGTTCGGTCAAGAAGGGTGACGTCGTCAAGTGCGTCGTCGTCCGTACCGTGAAGTCGCGCCGTCGCCCCGACGGTTCGTACATCCGGTTCGACGAGAACGCCGCCGTCGTCCTCAAGAACACCGATGGCGACCCCCGTGGTACCCGCATCTTCGGCCCGGTGGGCCGCGAGCTGCGCGACAAGAAGTTCATGAAGATCATCTCGCTTGCGCCGGAGGTGCTCTAACCCATGGCGAACAGCATGAAGATCAAGAAGGGTGACCTGGTTCAGGTCATCACCGGCAAGGACCGCGGCAAGCAGGGCAAGGTCATCCAGGCCATGCCCGCCGAGAACAAGGTCCTGGTCGAGGGTGTGAACCGGGTCAAGAAGCACACCAAGCCGGGCCCGGGCACTCAGGGTGGCATCGTCACCGTCGAGGCCCCGGTGCACGTCTCCAACGTCCAGCTGGTCGTGGAGAAGGACGGCAAGAAGGTCGTCACCCGCGTTGGCTACCGCTTCGATGACGAGGGCAACAAGATCCGCGTTGCCAAGCGAACCGGTGAGGACATCTGATGTCTGAGACGTCTGTTGAGAAGGTGACCCCCCGTCTCAAGGAGCGTTACAACTCCGAGATCAAGGGTCAGCTGCAGGAGCAGTTCTCGTACGAGAACGTCATGCTGACGCCCGGCCTGGTCAAGGTCGTCGTCAACATGGGTGTCGGCGAGGCCGCTCGTGACAGCAAGCTGATCGAGGGCGCGATCCGCGACCTGACCGCGATCACCGGTCAGAAGCCGGCCGTGACCAAGGCTCGCAAGTCCATCGCGCAGTTCAAGCTGCGCGAGGGTCAGCCGATCGGCACCCACGTCACCCTCCGTGGTGACCGCATGTGGGAGTTCCTGGACCGTCTGGTGTCGCTGGCCCTGCCGCGTATCCGTGACTTCCGTGGCCTCTCCCCGAAGCAGTTCGACGGCCGTGGCAACTACACCTTCGGTCTGACCGAGCAGGTTATGTTCCACGAGATCGACCAGGACAAGGTCGACCGTCAGCGCGGTATGGACATCACCGTCGTGACCACCGCTCAGACCGACGACGAGGGCCGGGCGCTCCTGCGTGCTCTGGGCTTCCCGTTCAAGGAGGCGTGAGCCAATGGCGAAGAAGTCCCTCATCGCGAAGTCCGAGCGCAAGCCGAAGTTCGGCGTCCGGGCCTACACCCGGTGCCAGCGCTGCGGCCGTCCGCACTCGGTGTACCGCAAGTTCGGCCTGTGCCGTGTCTGCCTCCGTGAGATGGCGCACCGCGGCGAGCTGCCGGGCGTGACCAAGAGCTCCTGGTAGTCCTCTCCCCGTAGAGGGCCAGAGCTTTTAGGTACCGCCAGCGAAGCAGAGGTGCCCGATCCCACACCGGCCCGTTTTGGGCCTGCCGTACGGATTCCCGTAAGGTAGTGGGGTCGGGCCCCCCGCCACGGCATTCCCATGGATGTCCGTGGTCCTCTTCTGAGAGGGCTCGCACCCAGTCTTACTACGTCGTAGGTCCCCTGCGCTTGTGCCCCTGACGAACTCGGAAGAGTCCGGCAGGGGGACCTGGTGCGGAGAAACCACGGCGAGAGAGGCCTGAGGCCATCATGACCATGACCGACCCCATCGCAGACATGCTCACGCGTCTGCGTAACGCGAACTCGGCGTACCACGACACCGTGGCGATGCCGGCCAGCAAGATCAAGGCGCACGTCGCCCAGATCCTGCAGCAGGAGGGGTACATCTCCTCCTACAAGGTTGAGGAGCCCACTGAGGGCGAGGTCGGCAAGAAGCTGACCATCGAGCTCAAGTTCGGCCCCAACCGTGAGCGCTCCATCGCCGGCATCAAGCGCATCAGCAAGCCGGGTCTGCGCGTTTACGCAAAGTCCACCAACCTGCCGAAGGTGCTCGGCGGCCTGGGCGTGGCGATCATCTCCACGTCCTCCGGTCTCCTCACCGACAAGCAGGCTGCCAAGAAGGGCGTAGGCGGAGAAGTTCTCGCCTACGTCTGGTAATTCGGGAAACGGAGGTACAGCAATGTCGCGCATTGGACGGCTGCCCATCCCGGTTCCCGCCGGCGTGGACGTCACCATCGATGGCCAGGCGGTCTCGGTGAAGGGCCCGAAGGGCTCCCTCACCCACGTTGTCGCCGCGCCGATCGAGATCGGCAAGGGCGAGGACGGCACGCTGCTCGTCACCCGCCCCAACGACGAGCGTCTGTCGAAGGCCCTGCACGGCCTTTCCCGCACGCTGGTGGCGAACATGATCACCGGCGTGACCGCGGGCTACCGCAAGTCGCTGGAGATCAGCGGTGTCGGCTACCGAGTTCTGGCGAAGGGCTCCGACATGGAGTTCCAGCTGGGCTACAGCCACCCGATTCTGGTCGAGGCCCCCGAAGGCATCACCTTCGTCGTCGAGTCGGCCACCAAGTTCCACGTGGACGGCATCGACAAGCAGAAGGTCGGCGAGGTCGCCGCGAAGATCCGCAAGCTGCGCAAGCCCGACCCGTACAAGGCCAAGGGTGTCAAGTACGCGGGCGAGGTCATCCGCCGCAAGGTCGGAAAGAGTGGTAAGTAAGCGATGAGCGTCTCTGTCAAGATCGGCAAGGGCAACGCCTACAAGAGCGCCGCTCGCAAGCGCCGCGCGATCCGCGTTCGCAAGCGCGTCGTCGGCACCGAGGTGCGTCCGCGCCTCGTTGTGACGCGCTCGAACCGTCACATGGTCGCCCAGGTCATCGACGACGCCAAGGGTCACACCCTGGCGTCGGCGTCCACCCTCGACGTGTCCATCAAGGGCGCCGAGGGCGACAAGACCGAGCTGGCCAAGAAGGTCGGGAGCCTGGTCGCCGAGCGCGCCAAGGCTGCCGGCATCGAGGCGGTCGTCTTCGACCGCGCGGGCAACCGGTACGCCGGCCGCATCGCCGCCCTGGCGGACGCGGCCCGTGAGGCCGGGCTCGACTTCTAAGCCGCTCGTCGACTCTGTCGACGGACGTAAACGAGAGAGGTAAATCCAATGGCTGGACCCCAGCGCCGCGGTAGCGGCGCCGGTGGCGGCACCGGTGGCGAGCGGCGCGACCGTAAGCGTGACGACCGGGGCAACGCCCCCGCCGTCGAGAAGACCGCTTACGTCGAGCGCGTCGTCGCGATCAACCGTGTCGCCAAGGTTGTCAAGGGTGGTCGTCGCTTCAGCTTCACCGCGCTGGTCGTGGTGGGCGATGGTGACGGCACCGTGGGTGTCGGTTACGGGAAGGCGAAGGAGGTTCCGGCCGCCATCGCGAAGGGTGTCGAGGAGGCCAAGAAGAACTTCTTCAAGGTTCCCCGTATCCAGGGCACCATCCCGCACCCGATCCAGGGTGAGAAGGCCGCCGGCGTCGTGCTGCTGAAGCCCGCCGCCCCCGGTACCGGTGTTATCGCCGGTGGTCCGGTGCGCGCCGTCCTGGAGTGCGCCGGCATCCACGACATCCTGTCGAAGTCGCTCGGCTCGGACAACGCGATCAACATCGTGCACGCCACGGTGGCCGCTCTGAAGGGCCTCGTGCGCCCCGAGGAGATCGCCGCCCGTCGTGGTCTGCCGCTGGAGGACGTGGCCCCCGCCGCTCTGCTGCGGGCGCGTGCTGCTGGGGTGAGCGCCTGATGGCTCGCCTGAAGATCACGCAGACCAAGTCGTACATCGGCAGCAAGCAGAACCACCGTGACACCCTGCGTTCGCTTGGTCTCAAGCGCATGCACGATGTGGTGGTCAAGGAGGACCGTCCCGAGATCCGCGGGATGGCCCACACGGTCCGTCACCTGGTGACGGTTGAGGAGGTGGACTGATCATGGGCGACAACCCGATCAAGATCCACAACCTGCGGCCCGCCCCGGGTGCCAAGACCGACAAGATCCGTGTGGGTCGTGGTGAGGGCTCCAAGGGTAAGACCGCCGGTCGTGGTACCAAGGGCACCAAGGCCCGCTACCAGGTTCCGCAGCGCTTCGAGGGTGGCCAGATGCCGCTCCACATGCGTCTGCCGAAGCTGAAGGGCTTCAAGAACCCGTTCAAGATCACGTTCCAGGTCGTCAACCTCGACAAGCTGGCCGAGCTCTACCCGCAGGGTGGCGAGGTCACGATCGAGGACCTGGTCGCCAAGGGCGCGGTTCGCAAGAACTCCCTCGTCAAGGTGCTCGGCACCGGCGAGGTCTCGGTTGCGCTGCAGGTGACGGTCGACGCCGTCTCCGGCTCGGCCGCCGAGAAGATCAAGGCCGCCGGCGGTACGGTCACCGAGCTCGTCTGAGCCCGCTGAACCCGCCGACCATCGGCTTCGAGCCCCGCACCTCCTCCGGGAGGTGCGGGGCTCGTGCTTTTACCGCGACTTTCACCCGGAGCCGAAATCCGGCGGTACCGGCGCTCGTTCTTTTGTGTGGCAAAACCGGGCATCCCGTACCCCCGTGAGTGGGGGAGGGACGGTACGCGCTTCTTTCGAGCGGCCGCGCACTGTTAGAGTCCGTGGAGTTCCCTTGTAGGCTGCGCGTAGGCTCGCCTGTGCCGTCTGTACGGGAGCCCGTACCGCAAACTCCCCATTCAGGACCGACCCTCCCGCCGACGACGCGCGGGAGGCGCAGGAGGCACCGTGCTCAGTGCGTTCGCGCGGGCGTTCCAGACGCCCGACCTGCGCAAGAAGCTGCTGTTCACGCTGGGCATCATGGTGCTGTTCCGCCTGGGCTCGCACATTCCGATCCCGGGCGTGAGCTTCACGGCCGTGAACGAGTGCGTGAAGGAGACCAAGAACAACGGCCTCTTCGGGCTCGTCAACCTGTTCAGCGGTGGCGCACTGCTCCAGTTGACGATCTTCGCGCTCGGCATCATGCCGTACATCACGGCGAGCATCATCCTCCAGCTCCTCACCGTCGTGATCCCGCGACTGGAGGCGCTGAAGAAGGAGGGCCAGGCCGGGCAGGCGAAGATCACCCAGTACACCCGCTACCTGACCATCGCGCTCGCCGTGCTCCAGGGCACCGGCATCGTCGCGACGGCCTCCAGCGGTGCGCTGTTCTCGGGCTGCGTGTACGCCAACCAGATCGTTCCGGACACCTCGGTGTTCCGGATCGCGGTCATGGTCATCACGATGACGGCCGGCACCACGGTCATCATGTGGCTCGGTGAGCTGATCACCGACCGCGGCATCGGCAACGGCATGTCGCTGCTGATCTTCACCTCGATCGCCGCGCAGTTCCCGTCCTCGATGTGGGCCATCAAGCAGTCCGGCACCATCGGCGGCGGCTGGGTCGAGTTCCTCTCCGTGGTGGCCGTCGGCGTCATCGTTGTGATGCTGGTCATCTTCGTGGAGCAGGCCCAGCGCCGGATCCCGGTCCAGTACGCGAAGCGCATGATCGGCCGCCGGGCGTTCGGCGGCACTTCGACCTACATCCCGCTCAAGGTGAACCAGGCCGGTGTCATCCCGGTCATCTTCGCCTCGTCGCTGCTGTACATCCCGGCCCTGGTGGTCCAGCTGACCAACAGCCAGGCGGGCTGGGCGGTCTGGATCAAGCAGAACTTCGTCAAGGGTGACCACCCGATCTACATGGCCACCTACTTCCTGCTGATCGTGTTCTTCGCCTTCTTCTACGTCGCCATCTCCTTCAACCCCGAAGAAGTTGCCGACAATATGAAGAAGTATGGTGGCTTCATCCCGGGCATCCGGGCCGGCCGACCGACGGCCGAGTACCTGAACTACGTGCTGACCCGTATCACGTGGCCGGGTTCGCTCTACCTGGGCCTGATCGCGTTGATCCCGATGATCGCCCTGGTCGCCTTCGGACAGCAGACCAACTTCCCGTTCGGCGGCACCAGCGTGCTCATCGTCGTCGGCGTCGGACTCGAAACTGTGAAGCAGATCGAGAGCCAGCTCCAGCAGCGCAATTACGAAGGGTTCCTCCGCTGATGCGTATCGTCCTCGTTGGTCCTCCCGGGGCCGGGAAGGGTACTCAGGCGCACCTGCTCGCCAAGACCCTGTCCATCCCCCACATCTCCACCGGCGACCTGTTCCGCGCC
Source organism: Kitasatospora sp. NPDC127060 (assembly GCF_042724935.1). Classification (NCBI taxonomy): domain Bacteria; kingdom Bacillati; phylum Actinomycetota; class Actinomycetes; order Kitasatosporales; family Streptomycetaceae; genus Kitasatospora; species Kitasatospora sp. NPDC127060. The sequence continues at coordinate 76,314 of NZ_JBHXEG010000026.1, read as the reverse complement.
AACATCGGTCAGGGCACCCCGCTGGGGCTCGAGGCCAAGAGCTACATGGACGCGGGTCGCCTGGTGCCGGATGAGGTCACCATCGGGATGGCCAAGGACCGCATGCTTCAGGCCGACGCGGCCAACGGCTTCCTGCTCGACGGCTTCCCCCGCAACCTGGGGCAGGCCAAGGCGCTCGACGAGTTCCTCGCCGAGCAGGGCATCGAGCTGGACGGCGTGCTGGACCTGGAGGTCCCCGAGGACGAGGTCGTTCGCCGGATCGCCGGCCGCCGCCTGTGCCGCAACGACGGGGGCCACGTGTTCCACGTGGACTACAACCCGCCGAAGGTCGACGGCGTCTGCGACGAGTGCGGCGGCGAGCTGTACCAGCGCTCGGACGACACCGAGGAGAAGGTGCGCACGCGCCTGGAGGTCTACCACACGGAGACCGAGCCGATCATCGACTACTACGTCCAGCAGGGCCTGGTGGCGACCATCTCGGCCCTCGGCAAGGTGGACGAGGTCACCCAGCGCGCGATCGAGGCGCTGAAGCAGAACGGCTGAGTTCGCTCGGCGAGGTACGCGTGGAACGGCCGGGTCGCCCGTGGAGCGGGCGGCCCGGCCGTTTTCGACGTCGTACGGTGGTAGGCAGTGGTAATCCGGACTTGGAAGGCGTGACCTGATGGTGGAGATCAAGACCCCCGAGCAGATCGCGAAGATGCGGGCGGCCGGGCTGGTCGTCGCCGAGGCGCTCAAGGCCTGCCGCGAGGCGGTCGCTCCCGGGGTGACCACCCAGGAGCTCAACGACATCGCCGACAAGGTCATCACCGACCACGGCGCCACCTCGAACTTCCGCGCCCACCACGGCGGGCTGTGGTTCCCGGGCGTCATCTGCGCCTCGGTGAACAACGAGGTCGTGCACGGCATCCCCGGCGAGCGGGTGCTGCAGGAGGGCGACATCATCTCGATCGACTGCGGTGCCATCCTGGACGGCTGGCACGGCGACTCGGCGATCACCGTCGCGGTCGGCGAGGTCCGCCCCGAGGTCGAGATGCTCAGCCGGGTGACCGAGGGCTCGATGTGGGCCGGCATCGCCCAGATGAAGAAGAACAACCGCCTGGTGGACGTCTCCAAGGCGATCGAGGGCTTCATCCGCCGCCAGCCGCTGCCGCCCAAGGGCAAGTGGGGCATCACCGAGGGCTACGGCGGCCACGGCATCGGCACCGCGATGCACATGGAGCCGCACGTGCTGAACTACGTCGAGCGCGGCCGCGGCAAGGGCCCGAAGCTCGTCCCCGGCACCGTGCTGGCGATCGAGCCGATGGTCTCGCTGGGCACCCCGCACACCGCGGTGCTGGACGACGAGTGGACGGTCGTCACCAACGACGGCACCTGGGCCTCGCACTGGGAGCACTCGGTGGCCGTCACCGAGCAGGGCCCGCTGGTGCTGACCGCCTTCGACGGCGGCAAGGCCGAGCTGGCCAAGCTGGGCATCACCGCGGCTCCGGACCCGCTGGCGTAGGGATTGTCAGACACGCCCTAGTCGCCGCGGTGGCCGACCGCCGCCCTGACGAGGGATCAGAGCCCTGGAGGTTTGGACCTCCAGGGCTTTTGTCCTATTTTTAACGGCTGGCAGTGGCAGTCGGCTTACGAGCGAGCAGGAGAGAGCACGTGCTCAAGGGATTCCGCGACTTCATGATGCGCGGCAACGTCATCGACATGGCGGTCGGTGTGGTCATCGGTGCCGCGTTCACCGCGGTGGTGACCGGCTTCGTCTCCGCCTTCCTCACCCCGCTGGTGGGCGTGGTGGTCGGTGCGGCCGGCGACTTCAGCTCGTACAAGGCGGAGATAGGCGGGGTGAAGTTCCCGTACGGCCAGTTCCTGAACGTGCTGATCGCCTTCTTCATGACCGCCGCGGTGCTGTACTTCTGCGTCGTGCTGCCGATCACCAAGGCCACCGAGCGGTACCTGCCGAAGAAGCCGAAGGCCCCCAAGCGGCCCTGCCCCGAGTGCCTGACCGAGATCCCGGAGGCCGCCCGCCGCTGCTCGGCCTGCACCGCCCACGTCGAGCCGCTGACCGTCCCCACCGGGGTCTGACGCGACCGGTGTGACGGTGGACTCCTTCCGGTACCCCCGTTTTGGACCGCGGGACGCGCTGGCGTAGGATGGACCGTCGGCTCACTCGTAGCGTGCTTCAGCGCGCCCTCATCCCTCCGGGGACGGGGTGAACCCAGGTTCGCACGAGCGTTCCGCATACGGTAGCCGGTCCCGGAAGGTGGATCTCGCAGTTCATGGCTAAGAAGCAAGGCGCCATTGAGATCGAGGGCACCGTGATCGAGTCTCTTCCGAACGCGATGTTCAAGGTCGAGCTGCAGAACGGTCACAAGGTCCTCGCGCACATCAGTGGCAAGATGCGCATGCACTACATCCGCATCCTGCCGGACGACCGGGTGGTCGTGGAGCTCAGCCCCTACGACCTCACGCGCGGCCGGATCGTCTACCGCTACAAGTAAGAACGTCAGATCTAGACCCGGAGAACCTGAAACATGAAGGTCAAGCCGAGCGTCAAGAAGATCTGCGACAAGTGCAAGGTGATCCGCCGTCACGGCCGGGTCATGGTGATCTGCGACAACCTGCGCCACAAGCAGCGCCAGGGCTGATCTCCCTCCCGCATTTCTCGTAGTACTTCGCGCGACGCGAAAACGTCATACGCGGGTCACCCGATCCGTCCCGGAAGGGACGGACTGCCGCCCCCGGTCAGAGGCCGGGGCTCCCTCACCGTGAGGTGTCGGAGTAGGTGGCTCGTCAGACCTCTGAAGAACCACAGGAGCCTTGAATGGCACGCCTCGCCGGCGTTGATCTCCCCCGTGAGAAGCGGATCGAGATCGCCCTTACGTACGTGTACGGCATCGGCCGTACCCGCGCCCAGCAGACCCTCGCCGAGACCGGCGTCAACCCGGATGTCCGCGTTCGCGACATCACCGAGGACGACCTGGTCAAGCTGAGCCAGTACATCGACGCCAACTACACGGTCGAGGGTGACCTCCGCCGTGAGGTGGCCGCCGACATCCGCCGCAAGGTCGAGATCGGCTGCTACGAGGGTCTGCGTCACCGCCGTGGCCTGCCGGTCCGCGGCCAGCGCACCCACACCAACGCGCGTACCCGCAAGGGCCCGCGTCGCGCGATCGCCGGTAAGAAGAAGCCGGGCAAGAAGTAGTCCGTCCCGTAACCGGACATCCCTCCGGCCCGCGGGTCAGCGGACCGACCACCTCAGTAGGAGAACAGACTTATGCCCCCCAAGGGTCGTCAGGCTGCCGGCGCGAAGAAGATCCGCCGCAAGGAAAAGAAGAACGTCGCTCACGGCCACGCGCACATCAAGAGCACGTTCAACAACACCATCGTTTCGATCACCGACCCCGCGGGCAACGTGATCTCCTGGGCCTCCGCCGGCCACGTCGGCTTCAAGGGCTCGCGCAAGTCCACCCCGTTCGCCGCGCAGATGGCCGCCGAGGCCGCTGCCCGTCGCGCGCAGGAGCACGGCATGCGCAAGGTCGACGTCTTCGTGAAGGGTCCGGGCTCCGGCCGCGAGACCGCGATCCGTTCGCTCCAGGCCACCGGCCTGGAGGTCGGCTCGATCCAGGACGTCACCCCCACCCCGCACAACGGCTGCCGTCCGCCGAAGCGCCGCCGCGTCTGACGCAGCGCCTTCGGGCTCGCAGTCTGCTTTAAACCTCGTACGGGGTCCCGTTTTCCGCGGGACCCCGTACGCTTGGCATGAGGCCATCGCCTCATGGCCGTCCGTTCGGCGTCAAATAGTGGGCGCCGAAGACTGGAGGATCGAAACCCCATGCTTATCGCTCAGCGTCCCTCGCTGACCGAAGAGGTCGTCGACGAGTTCCGCTCCCGGTTCGTGATCGAGCCGCTGGAGCCGGGCTTCGGCTACACCCTCGGCAACTCCCTGCGCCGCACGCTCCTGTCGTCGATCCCGGGTGCCGCTGTCACCAGCATCCGCATCGACGGCGTCCTGCACGAGTTCACCACCGTGCCGGGCGTCAAGGAGGACGTGACCGACCTCATCCTCAACATCAAGCAGCTGGTCGTCTCCTCGGAGCACGACGAGCCGGTCGTGATGTACCTGCGCAAGCAGGGCCCGGGCGTCGTGACCGCCGCCGACATCGCCCCGCCGGCGGGCGTCGAGGTGCACAACCCCGAGCTGGTCCTCGCCACCCTGAACGGCAAGGGCAAGCTGGAGATGGAGCTGACCGTCGAGCGCGGTCGCGGCTACGTCTCCGCCGTCCAGAACAAGGCCTCCGGCCAGGAGATCGGCCGCATCCCGGTCGACTCGATCTACAGCCCCGTGCTGAAGGTCACCTACAAGGTCGAGGCCACCCGTGTCGAGCAGCGGACCGACTTCGACAAGCTGATCGTCGACGTCGAGACCAAGCCCGCCATGCGTCCGCGCGACGCCATGGCCTCGGCCGGCAAGACCCTGGTGGAGCTGTTCGGTCTCGCCCGCGAGCTGAACATCGACGCCGAGGGCATCGACATGGGCCCGTCCCCGACGGACGCCGCCCTGGCCGCCGACCTGGCGCTGCCGATCGAGGAGCTGGAGCTCACGGTCCGCTCCTACAACTGCCTCAAGCGCGAGGGCATCCACACGGTGGGTGAGCTCGTCGCCCGCTCCGAGGCCGACCTGCTCGACATCCGCAACTTTGGTGCGAAGTCGATCGACGAGGTCAAGGCGAAGCTGGCCGGCATGGGCCTGGCCCTCAAGGACAGCCCGCCCGGGTTCGACCCGACCGCCGCCGCCGACGCCTTCGGCGCCGACGACCTGGACGACGCGGGTTACGCGGAGACCGAGCAGTACTAAGAGATTTGGCCGCGGGGGCGGTTCTTCCGAGGACCGTCCCCGTCGTCATGAAAGCCGTGCGGGCACAGTGCCCGTACGCCCGCTGCGGTACCTGGTACGGCCGCAGTCGGAGATCCAAGGAGTAATTCCATGCCGCGTCCCACCAAGGGTGCCCGCCTCGGCGGCGGCCCGCACCACGAGCCGCTGCTGCTCGCCGGTCTGTGCCGGGAGCTGTTCCAGTACGGCCGCATCACCACGACCGAGGCCAAGGCCCGTCGGATGCGCCCGCTGGCGGAGAAGCTCATCACCAAGGCGAAGAAGGGCGACATCCACAACCGTCGCCTGGTGCGCAAGACCATCACGGACATCGCCGTGCTGCACACCCTCTTCACCGAGATCGCGCCGCGCTACGAGAACCGCCCGGGTGGTTACACCCGTATCACCAAGATCGGTCCCCGTCGTGGCGACAACGCCCCGATGGCCGTGATCGAGCTGGTCGAGGCGCTGACCGTCGCGCAGACCGCCGTCGGCGAGGCCGAGGCCGCCACCAAGCGTGCCGTCAAGGAGGCCGACGCCAAGGTCGAGGCCCCCAAGGCCGACGAGGCCGAGGCCGCCGAGCAGGCCTGACACCGCTAGGTGTGTTGCGGGCCCGCTTCCCCAGCGATGGGGGAGCGGGCCCGTTTTCTCGTCCCGGGAGAGGAACAGCAGTGGTCAACGATTGTGCCGAGCAGCCGCCGGTGAAGGACGGCCCGGCCGACGGGTACGTCCGGGTCCGGCTCGACCTCGCCTACCAGGGCGCCGAGTTCTCCGGCTGGGCCCGCCAGAAGGGCGGCCGCCGGACGGTCCAGGAGGAGATCGAGAGCGCGCTGCAGGTCGTCACCCGCAGCGGGGAGCTCTTCCCGCTGACCGTGGCCGGCCGCACCGACGCCGGCGTCCACGCCCGCGGCCAGGTCGCCCACGTCGACCTGCCGGCCGAGCTGTGGGAGGCGCACCGGGAGAAGCTGCTCCGCCGGCTGGCCGGGCGGCTGCCCGGGGACGTCCGGATCTACCGGGTCGGCGAGGCGCCGGCCGGGTTCGACGCCCGCTTCTCGGCGATCTGGCGCCGGTACGCGTACCGGGTCGCCGACCACCCCGGCGGGGTCGACCCGCTGCTGCGCGGACACGTGCTCTGGCACGACCGGCCGCTGGACGTGGACCGGATGAACGAGGCCGCGAAGCTGCTGCTCGGCGAGCACGACTTCGCCGCGTACTGCAAGAAGCGCGAGGGCGCCACCACCATCCGCACCCTGCTGGAGCTGCACTGGGACCGCGTCCCGGTGGACGCCTACGCGAGCCAGGAGGGCACCCTGGCGGTGGCCACCGTCCGGGCCGACGCCTTCTGCCACAACATGGTCCGGGCGCTGGTCGGCGCGATGCTGCTGGTCGGCGACGGGCACCGGCCGGTGGAGTTCCCCGGCGAGGTGCTGGCCGGCGGGGTCCGCAACTCGGCCGTCAACGTGATCCGCCCCTACGGGCTCACCCTGGAGGAGGTCGGCTACCCGCCGGACGACCAGCTCGCCGAGCGGAACCGGCAGGCCAGGCGGATGCGCACGCTGCCCGGGCAGCCCGCCGCCTCGTAATCCGTTTTGGCCCGGGGCGTCCGCTTGGGACAATCGCTCCCATGGGACACGTCGAGATTTCGCACCTGGAGTACTACCTGCCGGACGGGCGGGTGCTGTTCGACGACGCGTCCTTCCGGGTCGGTGAGGGCGCCGCGGTGGCCTTGGTGGGCGCCAACGGGGCCGGCAAGACCACCCTGCTACGCATGATCGCGGGGGACATCCAGCCGCACGGCGGCACAGTGACGATCAGCGGCGGGCTCGGCGTGATGCGCCAGTTCGTCGGCACCACCGGCCGCGAGGACCAGAGCGCCACCCCGGGTGCCCTGCCCGCCGACGCGTCGGTGCGCGACCTGCTGGTCTCGGTCGCCCCGGAGCGGATCGCCAAGGCCGCCCGCGCGGTGGACGCCGCCGAGCTGGCGATGATCGCCCAGGACGACGAGAAGACGCAGATGGCCTACGCCCAGGCGCTCTCCGACTGGGCGGACGTCGGCGGCTACGACTACGAGACCGACTGGGACGTCTGCACCATGGCGGCCCTCGGGATGCCCTTCGACAAGGCCCAGTGGCGGGGCCTGAACACCCTCTCCGGCGGCGAGCAGAAGCGGCTGGTGCTGGAGGCGCTGCTGCGCGGCCCCGACGAGGTGCTGCTGCTCGACGAGCCGGACAACTACCTGGACGTCCCCGCCAAGCGCTGGCTGGAGGAGGCCATCAAGGCCACCTCGAAGACCGTCCTGTTCATCTCGCACGACCGCGAGCTGCTCTCCCGCACCGCGGACAAGATCATCAGTGTCGAGTCCGGTGGTGCCGGCAGCAGCGTCTGGGTGCACGGCGGCGGCTTCGACACCTTCCACGAGGCCCGCAAGGCCCGATTCGAGCGCTTCGAGGAGCTGCGCCGCCGCTGGGACGAGGAGCACGCCAAGCTCAAGAAGCTGGTGGTCAACCTGCGTCAGGCCGCCGCCGTCAGCCACGAGATGGCCTCCCGCTACGCGGCCGCCCAGACCCGGCTGAAGAAGTTCGAGGACGCCGGCCCGCCGGAGGCGCCGCCGCGCGAGCAGAGCATCTCCATGCGGCTCAAGGGCGGGCGCACCGGGGTACGGGCCTTCACCATGGAGCGGCTGGAGCTCACCGGCCTGATGCAGCCCTTCGACCTGGAGGTCTTCTACGGCGAGCGGGTCGCGGTGCTGGGCGCCAACGGGGCCGGCAAGTCGCACCTGCTGCGGCTGCTCGCGGGAGACGGCAGCGTGGCCCACACCGGCGACTGGAAGCTCGGCGCCCGGGTCGTGCCCGGCCACTTCCGGCAGACCCACGCCCACCCGGAGCTGTTCGGCCGTACCGTCCGCTCGATCATCGAGGAGGAGCACGCGCTCAGCCGCGGCGCCGCGATGGGCGCGCTGCGACGGTACGAGCTGGACCGCCAGGAGGAGCAGAAGTTCGAGTCGCTGTCCGGCGGGCAGCAGGCCCGGCTGATGATCCTCAAGCTCGAACTCTCCGGTGTGACGGCGCTGTTGCTGGACGAGCCGACCGACAACCTGGACCTGGAGAGCGCCGAGGCGCTGCAGGCGGGGCTGGAGGCCTTCGACGGCACGGTGCTGTGCGTGACCCACGACCGCTGGTTCGCCAAGACCTTCGACCGCTTCCTGGTGTTCGGGGCGGACGGCCGGGTCTTCGAATCGGCCGAACCGGTCTGGGACGTCACCCGGGTCGAGCGCGAACGCTGAGTGACGGCGGGGTGGGCGCCAGGGGTTTTTTGACCCCTTCCCGCCCGCCCGGTAACCTGGACGCTTGATGTGCGTATTGGCTCGCTCTATCTCACGTGAGAGGTCGGTACGCCGGAGACATCAGGTCGACGACCAGCGGTCCCCCTTGAATTGCGTCCAAGGGTGGCCAGGCTGCTCATCCGTCCGGGTGCTCCTGTCAGGACTCACTCACTGAAAAGCGAAGGCTACGACCGTGCGTACGTACAGCCCCAAGCCCGGCGACGTCCAGCGTCAGTGGCACGTCATCGACGCGACCGACGTCGTGCTCGGCCGCCTGGCCTCCCAGGCCGCCAACCTCCTCCGGGGCAAGCACAAGGCGATCTACGCGCCGCACGTTGACACTGGTGACTTCGTCATCATCATCAACGCCGACAAGGTGCACCTGTCCGGTAACAAGAAGACCCAGAAGCTGGCCTACCGCCACTCGGGCTTCCCGGGCGGTCTGCGCTCGGTGCGCTACGACGACCTGCTGGCGAACAACCCCGAGAAGGCCGTCGAGAAGGCCATCAAGGGCATGATCCCCAAGAACAGCCTGGGCCGCCAGATGCTCTCCAAGCTGAAGGTCTACTCGGGCGACCAGCACCCCCACGCTGCCCAGCAGCCGGTGCCGTTCGAGATCACCCAGGTCGCGCAGTAATTCGGCCACCAAGCCCCCCAACACTGAAAAGAGCTGAGGATCATCGTGGCCGAGACCACTGAAACCCTTGAGGTCGACTTCGACGAGGCCGTTGAGGCCGTCGAGGGCGAGTACACCTCCGAGGAGAGCTACACCTCCGAGTCCCTGGCCGGCCGCTTCGGCGAGGCCACCCCGGGCGCCGGCCTCGGCCGTCGCAAGGAGGCGATCGCCCGCGTGCGCATCGTCCCCGGCACCGGCCAGTGGAAGATCAACGGTCGCACCCTCGAGGGTTACTTCCCGAACAAGGTGCACCAGCAGACCGTGAACGAGCCCTTCAAGCTCCTCGAGCTGGACGGCCGTTACGACGTCGTCGCCCGCATCAGCGGTGGCGGCGTCTCCGGCCAGGCCTACGCGCTGCGCCTCGGCGTCGCCCGTGCCCTGAACGAGGCCGACGTGGACAACAACCGCGCCGCCCTCAAGAAGGCCGGCTTCCTGATGCGTGACGCCCGCGCCGTCGAGCGCAAGAAGGCCGGTCTGAAGAAGGCCCGCAAGGCGCCGCAGTACAGCAAGCGCTAATCGCGTCCCCGGGGGTGCGGCCCGCCCTGGCGGTGCACCCCCTGGTTGCGCAAACCGTCGCCCCGGAGTACCTCGTGTACTCCGGGGCGACGTGTTCCCCGGCTAACGTGCGGCGGCCGGGATCATCGGTGGGTTCCGAGCATGGTGATGGAGGACGGGACAGTGGGACGACTCTTCGGTACGGACGGCGTACGCGGTGTGGCCAACGAGGGCCTGACGGCGGAGCTGGCGCTCGGCCTGTCGGTCGCGGCGTCCCACGTGCTCGGCGAGGCCGGCGCCTTCGAGGGGCACCGGCCGGTCGCGGTCGTCGGCCGTGACCCCCGCGCCTCGGGCGAGTTCCTGGAGGCCGCGGTCATCGCGGGCCTGGCGAGCTCCGGCGTCGACGTGCTCCGGGTTGGTGTCCTCCCCACCCCCGCCGTGGCGTACCTCACCGGCGCGCTCGGCGCCGACTTCGGCGTGATGCTGTCCGCCAGCCACAACGCCATGCCGGACAACGGCATCAAGTTCCTCGCCCGCGGCGGCCACAAGCTGGACGACCGGATCGAGGACGCGATCGAGTCCCACTACCGCAAGCACACCGTCGCCGGCGAGGACTGGAACCGCCCGACCGGCGCGGCGGTCGGCCGGGTCCGCGAGTACACCGAGGGCTTCGACAAGTACGTCGCCCACCTGATCGGCGTGCTGCCCAACCGCCTGGACGGGATCAAGGTCGTCATCGACGGTGCCCACGGCGCGGCCGCGTACGTCGCCCCCGAGGCCTTCGCCCGGGCCGGCGCCGAGGTCGTCCACACCCTGGGCGCCGAGCCCACCGGCCTCAACATCAACGACGGCGTCGGCTCCACCCACCTGGACCGGCTGCGCGACGCGATGAAGGAGTACCGGGCCGACCTCGGCATCGCCCTGGACGGCGACGCCGACCGCTGCCTGGCCGCCGACGCCGAGGGCAACGAGGTGGACGGCGACCAGATCATCGCCATCCTCGCCGTCGCCATGAAGGAGGCCGGCACCCTGCGCCGCAACACCGCGGTCGCCACCGTGATGTCCAACCTCGGCTTCAAGCTGGCGATGGAGCGCGAGGGCATCGACCTGGTGGAGACCGCCGTCGGCGACCGCTACGTGCTGGAGGCGATGAAGGAGCACGGCTTCGCGCTGGGCGGCGAGCAGTCCGGCCACGTCATCCTGCTGGACCACGCCACCACCGGCGACGGCACCCTGACCGGTCTGATGCTGGGCGCCCGACTGGCCGCCACCAAGCAGCCGCTGGCCGACCTGGCCGCCGTGATGACCCGTCTGCCGCAGGTGCTGATCAACGTCAAGGGCGTCGACAAGAGCCGGGTGCGGACCAGCACCGAGCTGGCCGCCGCCGTCACCGAGGCCGAGACCGCGCTGGGCGCCACCGGCCGGGTGCTGCTGCGCCCCTCCGGCACCGAGCCGCTGGTCCGGGTCATGGTCGAGGCCGCCGACCCGGCGCAGGCCGAGGCGGTCGCGCAGCGGCTGGCCGAGGCGGTGCGCACCCACCTGGGCTGAGGCCCCGTACGGCGAAGGGCCCCCGCCCGGTGCGGGGGCCCTTCGTGGCGTGTCCTTCGCGGGATGCCTTCGCCGTGTGTCCGTCGCCCGGTCAGAGCTTGCGCAGCAGTGCCCGGCGGACCTTGTGGTCCGGGCCCTTCTGCAGGACCAGGGTGGCCCGGCCGCGGGTGGGCAGCACGTTCTCCAGCAGGTTGGGCTTGTTGATGGTGCGCCAGACCTGCCGGCCGTACTCCATCGCCTCCTCCTCCGGCACCTCGGTGAAGCGGCGGAAGTACGAGTTCGGGTCCTGGAAGGCCGTCTGCCGCAGCTTGCGGAAGCGGTCCAGGTACCAGTGCTCGATGTCGTCGGTGCGGGCGTCGACGTAGATCGAGAAGTCGAAGTAGTCGGCCACCGCGAGGCGGGTGCGGCCGTCGGTGCCGGGCAGGGCCGGCTGGAGCACGTTCAGCCCCTCGACGATCAGGATGTCCGGGCGCTCCACCGTCAGTCGCACGTCCGGCACGATGTCGTACACCAGGTGGGAGTACACCGGTGCGGTGACCCGGTCCTTGCCCGCCTTCACGTCCGCCACGAAGCGCATCAGCGCCCGACGGTCGTAGGACTCCGGGAAGCCCTTGCGGGCCATCAGACCCCGGCGGCGCAGCTCGGCGTTGGGCAGCAGGAAGCCGTCGGTGGTGACCAGCTCGACCCGGGGGTGCTCGGGCCAGCGGGCCAGCAGGGCCTGGAGCAGGCGGGCGGTGGTGGACTTGCCGACGGCCACCGAGCCGGCCACGCCGATGATGAATGGCGTGCGGGTGCGCTCGGTGTCCGGGGTGTCCAGGAAGGTGCCCAGCGCGCCGCGCAGGTCGTGCGTGGCGTGGATGTACAGGTTCAGCAGTCGGGACAGGGGCAGGTAGACGTCACGCACCTCGTCGAGGTCGAGGGCTGTGCCGAGGCCGCGCAGCTGCTCCACCTCCTCGGCGGTCAGCGGCAGTGGCGTACGCTCGCGCAGCGCACTCCACTCGGCCCGGCTGAGGTCCACATAGGGGGACGGGGACGAGCCGGGCGAGGCAGCTCCCCGCGTACAGAGTTCGGTCAGCACGTGCTCCATTGTGAGCCGTAGCGCCGTTCACCGTGGTTGTGGTGTCGGTCACGCAGCGTTCGCGCGGGGCGGGAAAAGGGCCACAGAACGGCCCTTATGCTGGCACGCATGTGCGGAATTGTTGGATACGTGGGCGCGCAGTCCGCCCTCGACGTAGTAATCGCGGGCCTGCAGCGACTGGAGTACCGGGGCTATGACTCGGCCGGTGTCGCGGTGCAGGCGCAGGACTCCCAGGGGCAGTGGAGTCTCGTCACGGACAAGCGGGCCGGCAAGCTCGGCAACCTGGAGAAGTCGCTCGCCGAGTCCCCTCTGCCCGGCGGCACCACCGGCATCGGCCACACCCGCTGGGCCACCCACGGCGGCCCGACGGACGCCAACGCCCACCCCCACCTGGACGACGACGGCCGGGTGGCCGTCGTCCACAACGGCATCATCGAGAACTTCGCCCAGCTGCGCGCCGAGATCGCCGAGCGCGGCCACACCCTCCGGTCCGAGACCGACACCGAGGTCGTCGCCCACCTGCTCGGCGAGGCGTACCAGGGTGACCTGGCCGAGGCCATGCGAGTGGTCTGCGGCCGACTGGACGGCGCCTTCACCCTGGTCGCCGTCCACGCGGACGCGCCGGACGTGGTGGTCGGCGCCCGCCGCAACTCGCCGCTCGTGGTGGGCCGCGGCGAGGGCGAGAACTTCCTCGCCTCGGACGTCGCCGCGTTCATCGCGCACACCCGCGAGGCGATCGAGCTGGGCCAGGACCAGGTCGTCGAGCTGCGCCGGGAGGGCGTGACCGTCACCAACTTCGACGGCACCCCGGCCGACGTGCGCGAGTACCACGTCGATTGGGACGCCTCCGCCGCCGAGAAGGGCGGCTACGACTACTTCATGCTCAAGGAGATCGCCGAGCAGCCGAAGGCCGTCGCCGACACCCTCCTCGGCCGGATCGGCACCGACGGCCGGCTGACCCTCGACGAGCTGCGCATCTCCGACGCGGACCTGCGCTCGGTCGACAAGGTCGTCATCGTCGCCTGTGGCACCGCGTTCCACGCGGGCATGATCGCCAAGTACGCGATCGAGCACTGGACCCGCATCCCCTGCGAGGTCGAGGTCGCCTCGGAGTTCCGCTACCGCGACCCGATCATGGGCCCCGGCACGCTGGTCATCGCCATCTCGCAGTCCGGCGAGACCATGGACACCCTGATGGCGCTGCGGCACGCCCGCGAGCAGGGCGCCAAGGTGCTGGCGATCTGCAACACCAACGGCTCGACCATCCCGCGCGAGTCGGACGCGGTGCTGTACACCCACGCCGGGCCGGAGGTCGCCGTCGCGTCCACCAAGGCGTTCCTCACCCAGCTGGTCGCCTGCTACCTGGTCGCCCTCTACCTGGGCCAGGTGCGCGGCACCAAGTGGGGCGACGAGATCTTCACCATCATCCGCGAGCTCGGCGACGCGCCGAAGCAGGTCGAGCAGGTGCTGGAGACCATGGAGCCGGTGCGCGAGCTGGCCCGCTCGCTGGCCGACGCCCGCTCGGTGCTGTTCCTCGGCCGCCACGTCGGCTTCCCGGTGGCCCTGGAGGGCGCGCTCAAGCTCAAGGAGCTCGCCTACATGCACGCCGAGGGCTTCGCGGCGGGCGAGCTCAAGCACGGCCCGATCGCGCTGATCGAGGAGGGGCTGCCGGTCGTGGTGGTCGTGCCCTCGCCGCGCGGGCGGTCGATCCTGCACGACAAGATCGTCTCCAACATCCAGGAGATCCGGGCCCGCGGCGCCCGCACCATCGTGATCGCGGAGGAGGGCGACGAGGCCGTCGTGCCGTACGCGGACCACCTGATCCGCATCCCGGTCACCCCGACCCTGCTCCAGCCGTTGGTCTCCACCGTCCCGCTCCAGGTCTTCGCCTGCGAGCTGGCCACGGCCAAGGGCCACGAGGTCGACCAGCCGCGCAACCTGGCGAAGTCGGTCACCGTCGAGTAGTCCCGCGCTCGTCGGCAACGGCGCCCCCGCGGTGGCTGCGTCCTACCGCGGGGGCGCCGTGTCGTGCGTGGACGGGAACGGCGCGGGCAGGTCGGTCGACGTGCCGGACCCGACCCGGGTGCGGGTGGTGCGGTCCTCGCCCGCGGACTCGGAAGTGTGCCGCGGGCCCGGCTCCCCCGGGGCGGGGAAGCGGGCTAGCGTCGGCGGTAGCCGACTGCTGAAGGAGTTCTCCCCATGCGTCATGCACACCCTGTGGAAACCGTCCGGGCCGCCGAGGCCGAGCTGATGGCGCGGCTGCCGGAGGGCACGCTGATGCAGCGGGCGGCCGCCGGGCTGGCGGCGACCTGTGCGCGGTTGCTGGGCCGGCGTCGGGGGCGGGTGTACGGCAGCCGGGTGACGGTGCTGGCGGGCAGCGGGGACAACGGGGGTGACGCGCTGTACGCCGGGGCGGCGTTGGCGCGGCGCGGGGCGCGGGTGACGGCGGTGCTGCTCGCGCCGGAGAAGGCGCACCGGGGCGGGCTGGCCGCGCTGCGGGCGGCCGGAGGGCGGGTGACGGCGGAGGAGGAAGTCGGTCTGGCCGACTTCTCGTGCGCGGACCTGGTGCTGGACGGCATCGTCGGCATCGGCGGCCGGGGCGGGCTGCGCCCCGAGGCCGTGCCGTACGCCCGGGCCGGGCGGCGCGGGGTGGTGGTGGCGGTGGACCTGCCCAGCGGGGTGGAGGCGGACAGCGGCGAGGTGCCCGGCGAGGCGTTGCGCGCGGACGTCACGGTCTGCTTCGGCACGTACAAGCCCGGGCTGCTGATCGACCCGGGGGCCTCCTACGCGGGCGCCGTGCAACTGGTGGACATCGGGCTGGAGCCGCCGCGGCCGGAGGTGACGGCCCTGCAGCACGCGGACGTGGCGGCGCTGCTGCCGCTGCCGGGCGCGGAGAGCGACAAGTACCGGCGCGGCGTGGTCGGAGTGGCGGCCGGTTCGGCCACCTACCCGGGGGCGGCGCTGCTGGCGGTCGCCGGGGCGTTGCGGGGCGGTGCGGGCGCCGTCCGGTACGTCGGCACGGCGGCCGAGGAGGTGGTGCGGCGCTTCCCTGAGGCGCTGGTCACCGAGGGCGGCCCGGCCGGGGCCGGCCGGGTGCAGGCCTGGGTGGTCGGCCCGGGCGGTGGCGAGGGGGCGCGGCAGACGCTGGCCGAGGCGCTGGCGAGCGACGTCCCGGTGCTGGTGGACGCGGACGGGCTGACCGAGCTGGGCCGACTCGGCCCGGAGGCGCTGGCCGGCCGGACCGCGCCCACCCTGCTCACCCCGCACACCGGCGAGGCCGCCCGACTGCTGGCCGGCGCCGAGGGCACCGCCCCGCCCGCCGCCGACGGGCTGGCCGCCGCCCGGCTGGCCACCGCCCGTCGGCTGGCCGCCGCCTACCGGGCCACGGTGCTGCTGAAGGGCTCCACCACCGTGGTCGCCGACCCGGGCGGGGCTGTCCGGGTGAACCCCACCGGCACCTCCTGGCTCGCCACCGCGGGCAGCGGGGACGTGCTGGCCGGGCTGGCCGGTTCGCTGCTGGCGGCCGGCCTGTCCCCGCTGGACGCCGCCTCGGTGGCCGCCTACCTGCACGGCCTGGCGGGCCGGGAGGCGGCCGGCGACCCGGGCGCGCCGGTGACGGCGCTCGCGGTGGCCGGGGCGCTGCCTGCGGTCTGGCGGGCGGTCCGGGAGCCGTAGCCGGCACCGGCCGACGGCCCGGCCGCCCCGCCCCGGGGCGGAACCGAAAGGTCCGTTCACGGCGTCCTCAGCTGGGCGGACGGGCCGTTCGCCGCAGGTCGGCGGGGTGCGGGGGGCCGCGGCACCGACCGTCGCGCCGATGGGCCGTTCGGCGAGGACTCCGGGACGTCTGGGAGACTGACCCTGATGACAACTGCGAACACGACCGGCACGGCCACCCTCAACGACGGCGTACGGGCCGAGGCGACCATCGATCTCGCCGCCCTGCGCGGCAACCTCGCGTCCCTGCGGGAGCGCGTCGGGAGCGCGGCGGTGATGCTCGCGGTCAAGGCGGACGCCTATGGCCACGGCGCGGTCGAGTGCGCCCGCGAGGCGGTCGCGAACGGAGTCGGCTGGCTGGGCTGCGCGACGCCGGACGAGGCGTTGGCGCTGCGGGCCGCGGGCATCCGCCCCGAGCAGGCCCGCATCCTGTGCTGGCTGTGGACGCCCGGCGGGCCGTGGCGCGAGGCGCTGCGCGCGGACCTGGACATCTCGATCAGCGGCCGGTGGGCGCTGGACGAGCTGCTGACGGCCGTTCGGGAGACCGGCATCCCGGCGCGCGTGCACCTGAAGGCCGACACCGGCCTCGGCCGCAACGGCTGCCAGCCGCACGACTGGCCGCAGCTGGTGGCCGAGGTGCGGCGCGCCGAGGCGGAGGGGCTGCTGCGGGCGGTCGGCGTCTGGTCGCACTTCGCCGCCGCCGACGAGCCCGGCCACCCGTCGATCCGGGCCCAGTTGGACTCCTACCGCGCCGCACTGGCGCACGCCGAGGCCGCCGGGCTGCGGCCCGAGGTGCGGCACCTCGCGAACTCCCCGGCCACCCTGCTGCTGCCGGAGGCGCACTTCGACCTGGTCCGCACCGGCCTGGCCGCGTACGGGCTGTCGCCGGTGCCCGAGGTGGGCTCGCCGGCCGACTTCGGGCTGCGCCCGGTGATGTCGCTGTCGGCCCGGTTGGCGCTGGTCAAGCACGTCCCCGGCGGACACGGGGTCAGCTACGGCCACCACTACGTGACGCCCGGTCCGACCACCCTGGGCCTGGTCCCGGTCGGCTACGGCGACGGCGTCCCGCGCCACGCCAGCGGCACCGGCCCGGTGCAGATCGGCGGCAAGTGGCGCACGGTGGCCGGCCGGGTGGCGATGGACCAGTTCGTGGTGGACCTGGGCGGCGACACCCCCGAGACCGGCGACGAGGTGCTGCTGTTCGGCCCCGGCGAGCGCGGCGAGCCCACCGCCGAGGACTGGGCCCGCGCCTGCGGCACCATCTCGTACGAGATCATCACCCGGATCGGCGCCCGGGTGCCCCGCCGCTACCTGGGCGGCAGCCACGACGGGGGCCACGCGGCATGACCGACACGCCGGCCGACAGCAACCCGGTCGCGGCGGTGGCCAAGGCGGCCGACGTGGCCACCGGGGTGAGCCGGGCCGGCGTGATCGGGATCTCGGTCGGTGTGCTGGCGGCCGGCGCGGCCGCGGGCGTCGCGATCGAGCGGCTGACGGTCGGACGGGCGATGCGCCGCCGGGCCCGGGCCGAGCTGGAGGCGACCGCCCCGTACGGCTCGCTGCGCGGGCGCCCGCTGACGGTGGCCGCGCCGGACGGCACCGGGCTGTACGTCGAGCTGGACGGCACCGGCTGGGACGAGCCGGACGGCGACCGTGACGGCGACCGCCCCGAGCCGAAGGGACGCGCCGGTGCCGAAAGGGAGGAGCGAGGAGGCCTGAGGAACGCGGGCGTCGGAGCGACGACCGTCGGCACCGGGTCAGAGCGTTCCGGAGGCGAGCGGGCGAGTACCGGCCCCGAGCCGCTGACCGTGGTGTTCAGCCACGGTTACTGCCTCAACCAGGACAGCTGGCACTTCCAGCGGGCGGCGCTGCGCGAGGGCATGCGGCTGGTCTTCTGGGACCAGCGCAGTCACGGCCGCTCCGAGCGCTCCCGCTCGTACCTGGCGGGCGAGCCGGCCGGCATCGACCAGCTCGGCGGCGACCTCAAGGCGGTGATCGACGCCGTCGCGCCGACCGGGCCGCTGGTGCTGGTGGGCCATTCGATGGGCGGCATGACGGTGATGGCGCTGGCCGACCAGCACCCGGAGCTGTTCCGGGAGCGGGTCGCCGGGGTCGCGCTGGTCGGCACCCTGGCCGGCGACTGGAACGATGTGAGCCTCGGTCTGCCGAGGGCCGGGGCCAAGCTGTTCAAGCGGGTCGCGCCGGGCGTGGTGAAGCTGCTCGGCCGTCAGGTCGAGCTGGTGGAGGCGAGCCGGCGGATCGGCTCGGACGTCGCCGCCGTGTTCTACCGGCGGTTCTCCTTCGGGAGCCGGGACGTCGACCCCGGTGTGGTGCGGTTCGCCGAACAGTTGCTGGACGCCACCCCGATCGACGTGGTCGCCGAGTTCTACCCGGTGTTCGGCGCGCACGAGAAGTACGAGGCGCTGGCCGCCCTGCGCGGCCTGCCGGCCCTGGTGCTGGCCGGGACGAAGGACCTGCTGACGCCGTCGGCGCACAGCGAGACGATGGCGGAGCGGCTGCCGGGCGCCGAGCTGGTCCTGGTCGAGGGGGCGGGGCACCTGGTGCTGCTGGAGCGCCCGGAGCTGGTCGACCACGAGCTGGCGCTGCTGGTGCGCCGGGCCGCGGACTTCGCCGGGGCGGCGCCGCTGCCGCCGGCCGTCCTGGAGCTCGCCGCCGATTCCGCCGAGCCGACCGAGCCGGCCGAACCCGCAGAGCCGACCGAGTCCGCCGGGCCGTCCGGGGCAACCGGGGCGTCCGGGGAAGCGGCCGTCGACCCGGCCTGATCCCCGTCGAGCCGGACCGCGCGCCACGACGGGTGCGGCGATGTGGCACGGTAGCGGTGGCGGCCGGTGGTCGGTGCGCCGCTACGGACCGAAGGGCAAGACACGCGCATGGGCTCGCACGCCACTCTGACCGTCCCCACCCCGGAACGGATGGGCCGGCTCGGCCGGGAGCTGGCCGCGCTGCTGCGGCCGGGGGACCTGGTGCTGCTCTCCGGCGAGCTGGGGGCGGGGAAGACCACGCTGACCCGGGGCCTGGGGGAGGGGCTGCAGGTCCGCGGGGCGGTGACCTCTCCGACCTTCGTGATCGCCCGGGTGCACCCCTCGCTGGTCGGCGGCCCGGCGCTGGTGCACGTGGACGCGTACCGGCTGGGCGGTGACCTCGACGAGATGGAGGACCTCGACCTGGACGTCTCGCTGCCGGAGTCGGTGGTGGTGGTCGAGTGGGGCGAGGGCAAGGTCGAGCGGCTGTCCGAGGACCGGCTGGAGGTGCGGATCGAGCGGGCGATCGGTGACACCGCCGGTGAGGACCACGACCCGCGTCGGGTGCTGCTGACCGGCATCGGCGGGCGCTGGGCGGGCGTGGAGCTGGCCGCACTGGCCTGAGCCGTGCTCCCGCACCGGTCGATCGGGTTCCACCGTCTTGCCGACAGGCTGTCGGCAAGGTGTTGCGGGCGGGGCGCCGGGCGTGGTGGGATGGGTGCTGCGGTTAGGTCTGCCTAACTAGGGAGGCGCCATGTCGAGCACCACCCCCGCCCCGGAGCGCGCCGCGCGCACCGCCGGGGCCGGAGAGTCCGCCCACTGCGCTCCGGGCGAGCCGATGCGGGCGCTGCTGGCCGCCTGCGCGGCCGCCGAGGCGGTGTCCACCCCGCCCGAGCCGCGGCCCCGACAGGCCGAGGAGACCGGGGCCGGTACCCCCCGGGCCGCTTAGGGCCTGTCGGGCCCGCCCCGGAGGGCGCCCGGATCAGGGGATCACGACCACCTTGGCGCCGTTCGGCGCGAAGTCCCAGAGCAGCTGTCCCTCGGCGCGGCCGCTGCGGATGCCGCCGGTCTTGGTCTTCGGGTCGGCGGTCGGGGTCGCGCCGTCCAGTGCCGCGCTGAAGCCGAACACCACGCCGTTCTGCTGCGCGAAGCGCACCACGTGCTCGATCTGTCGGCCGTCCGTTCCGGTGGCGCTCGGGTTGCGGCTGTACACCGAGTAGCTGCCCGGGGTGGGCTCGACCGAGCCCGGGGTGACCGGGAAAGCGGCCGTGACCTGCGGGTTCTTCTTCGGGTCGACCAGCCAGACGAAGTGGCTGCCGGCCGAGTAGACCACCCGGGTGCCGCTGCCCGAGGACGCCGGCAGCGGCGGGACGGTCGGGGTGGCGGAGGCGCTCGGCGTCGCGGAGGCGGCCGGGCCGGTGGACGTCGAGGCGACGGTCGGCCGGGCTCCGCCCGCGCGGTCCTGCGCGCCGTTGGCCTGGAAGGCCAGCAGGCTCACCACCGCCAGGGCCCCCAGGGTCAACCCCGTGACCACCACTCCAGGACCCATCTTCGCCACGTGCCCGCTCCCGCCGCCGTCCGCTGTTCGTACGGCCCTAATCGTGCCAGGTCTCCAGGGCGGGTCGGCAGCGCCCAGTACGTGTGTTCCGGAGGGGGACACCAGCTCGATCAGCCGGTCGGCCCAACGTCGGTCTAACCTTGACCCCGTGCTGCTGCTCGCGTTCGACACCGCTACCCCCGCCGTCACCGCCGCCGTCCATGACGGCACGGGCGTCCTCGCCGAGACCCATCAGGTCGACGCCAGGCGCCACGGCGAACTGCTGCTGCCCGCGATCGACCAGGTCCTGCGGGCCGCCGGAGTGGACAAGAGCCGCCTCACCGGCATCGCGGTCGGCGTCGGCCCCGGCCCGTACACCGGCCTGCGGGTCGGTCTGGTGACCGCCGCCGCGCTCGGCCACGCGCTGGGCCTGCCGGTGCACGGCGTCTGCACCCTGGACGCGATCGCCTTCCAGGCCCGCGCCGAGGGCCTGACCGGGGAGCCGTTCACGGTGGCCACCGACGCGCGCCGCAAGGAGGTCTACTGGGCCTCGTACGACGCCGACGGCAACCGCACCGAGGGCCCGGGGGTGGACCGCCCGGCCGAGCTGACGCCCGCGGCCCGCTCGGTGGGCGCCGGCGCGCTGCTCTACCCGGACGCCTTCCCGGGCGCCCACGGCCCCGCGCACGTCTCGGCCGGTGCCCTGGCCGGCTTCGCCGCGGCCGAGCTGGCCGCCGGGCGCGAGCTGCTGCCGAACGTGCCGCTGTACCTGCGCCGCCCGGACGCCCAGGTCCCGGCCGGCTACAAGACCGTCCTGGGGGGCAAGGCGGTGCTCCCCGCGTGAACCACGGCACCACCCTGCGCCCGATGCGCTGGTGGGACATCGGGCCGGTGATGGACCTGGAGCTCAGGCTGTTCCCCGAGGACGCCTGGTCCCACGGGATGTTCTGGTCCGAGCTCGCCGAGGCCCACCCCGGCGGCACCCGCCACTACTCGGTCGCCGCCGCCGCGGACGGCACGATCGTCGGCTACGCCGGTCTGATGACCGTCGCCGGCGAGGGCGACGTCCAGACCATCGCCGTCGACGACCGCCACCAGGGCGCCGGTCTCGGCACCGCCCTGCTCACCGACCTGATCCACGAGGCCGCCCGGCGCGGCTGCGCCGACCTGCTGCTGGAGGTCCGGGTGGACAACCAGCGCGCCCAACGGCTGTACGAGCGCCACGGCTTCGAACCGGTGGGCATCCGGCGCGGCTACTACCAGCCCGCCAACATCGACGCGCTGGTGATGCGCCTCGAACACCCGAGCACTGACCCGAAGGACCCTAAGGACACCCCCCATGGCTGACGAACCGCTCGTCCTCGGCATCGAGACCTCCTGCGACGAGACCGGCGTCGGCATCGTGCGCGGCACCACCCTGCTGGCCGACGCGGTCGCCTCCAGCGTCAACGACCACGCCCGCTTCGGCGGCGTCGTCCCGGAGATCGCCAGCCGCGCCCACCTGGAGGCGATGGTCCCGACGATCCAGCGCGCCCTGGACACCGCCGGGATCAAGGCCGGCGACCTGGACGGCATCGCCGTCACCGCCGGTCCCGGCCTGGCCGGCGCGCTGCTGGTCGGCGTCAGCGCGGCGAAGGCGTACGCCTGGGCGCTGGACAAGCCGCTGTACGGGGTCAACCACCTCGCCTCGCACATCTGCGTCGACCAGCTGGAGCACGGTCGGCTGCCCTCGCCGACGATGGCTCTGCTGGTCTCCGGCGGGCACTCCTCGCTGCTGCTCAGCGAGGACATCACCACGGACGTCCGCCCGCTCGGCGCGACCATCGACGACGCGGCCGGCGAGGCCTTCGACAAGGTCGCCCGGGTCCTGGGCCTGGGCTTCCCGGGCGGCCCGATCGTCGACCGGACGGCCCGCGAGGGCGACCCCAAGGCGATCAGCTTCCCGCGCGGCCTGAGCGGCAGGAACGACCCCGAGTACGACTTCTCCTTCTCCGGCCTGAAGACCGCCGTCGCCCGCTGGGTGGAGGCCAAGCGCCGGGCCGGCGAGGAGGTGCCGATCGCCGACGTCGCGGCCTCCTTCCAGGAGGCGGTCACCGACGTGCTCACCCGCAAGGCGGTCAAGGCGTGCAAGGACAACGGCGTCGACCACCTGATGATCGGCGGCGGCGTCGCGGCCAACTCCCGGCTGCGCGAGATGGCCCAGCAGCGCTGCGACCGGGCGGGCATCCGGCTGCGGGTGCCCCGCCCGGGCCTGTGCACCGACAACGGCGCGATGGTGGCGGCGCTGGGCTCCGAGATGGTGTGGCGCGACCGCGCCCCCTCCGCCTTCGACCTGTCCGCCGACTCCTCGCTGCCGGTGACGGACGTCCACGTCCCCGCGGCGCTCGGGCACGGCGACGTCCACGGCCAGGCCTACCAGGCCCTCGGCGGCGGCGCCGCGTGACCGTCGCCGCGATGTGGGAGGCCCGGGCGACGGATGGCCGAGGGTCCGAACTAGCCGCCTGGGTACGGGAGTTCGCGCTGCCCGGACTGCGCGGAACGGCCGGGCTGGAACGCCTCGAACTGCTCTCCGCGCCCGGCGAGCGGGTGCTGCTGATCACCTGGTGGAGCGGCGAGCCGCCCCAGTCCGACATGTTCGGGGCCGTCGCCGACCCGCCGGCCGAGCTGCTCGGCCGCCCGGTGCACCGCTGGTCCTTCATCAGCGAGCACGTCGAGTAGGGCGTGGACGGGAACCGCCGCCGCGGCCGCTACCGTGCATAGCTGAGAGAAGGCTGGACGGGACCGGGAGCGCGCTGCGGTGAACAGGGACGGGCTGAGCAGGACCAGGACGTACGCGGCGGGGGCGCTGGCCCTGCTGGCCTTCGCCACCGCGTGCGGCGACAACGGGGGCGGCGGTGCCGCCGCACCGGCCGCGAGCACGGCGGCGTCGTCGGCGGCCGGGCCCGCCGGCGGCGGCACGCCGACCGCCGCGGCCACCACGCCCGGCGCGGCCCCGGCCCAGGGCGACGCCGCGGCCTGGGCGAAGTGGAACCTCAAGCCGCTGGCCCCGGCCCCCGCGCCGCCCGCCGACAAGCCCATCAAGCTCGAACGCACCGGCACCGTGCCGGTGTTCAGCGATGTGAAGACCACCGACAAGGTCGTCTTCATCACCATCGACGACGGCGCCGAGAAGGACCCGAAGTTCGTCGAGATGCTGACCGACCTCAAGGTGCCGATCTCGATGTTCCTGACCAAGGACATCGTCAAGAACGACTACGGCTACTTCAAGCCGCTCCAGGCGCTGGGCAACCACATCCAGAACCACACCGTCACCCACCCGGTGATGAGCAAGCTGTCGGCGGACAAGCAGAAGTCCGAGGTCTGCGAGGACCAGGCCGCGCTCACCCAGCAGTACGGCACCGCCCCGCTGCTGTTCCGCCCGCCGTTCGGCGACGGCGCCAACACCCCGACGCTCAACTCCTCGGTGCAGCAGTGCGGACCGCGGGCGATCGTGCTCTGGCGCGAGTCGATGCAGATCCACGACATGCAGTACCAGGCGGGGGACAAGAAGCTGAAGTCCGGCGACATCATCCTGGCGCACTTCCGCGGCCCCAAGGAGCTCAAGGGCGCCACGATGACCCAGATGTTCGCGGACCTGCTGGCCCGGATCCAGGAGCAGGGCTTCTCGGTGGCCCGGCTGGAGGACTACGTCCAGGCGCCGGCCTCGTAGGTCAGCCGACCGGCTGCCCCAGCATCATCAGCGGCCCGTTGTCGGTACGGCTGAGGATCACCGTGACGGTGTTCGGGCCGGAGGGCTTGAGCTGGCGGCGCAGTTCCTCCGGGGTGATCGCCATCCCGCGCTTCTTGATCACCACCGTGCCGACCCCGCGCTCGCGCAGCAGGGCCTTGAGCTTCTTGACGTTGTACGGCAGCACGTCGGTGAGCTCGAAGGCGTGCGCGTAGGGGGTGGCGACCAGCCGGTCCGAGGTCACGTAGGCGATCTTCGGGTCGATCAGCCGGCCGTCGACCTGCCCGGCCACCTCGGCCACCAGGTGCGCCCGGATCACCGCGCCGTCCGGCTCGTACAGGTACCGCCCGACCGGGCCGGCCGGCGGGTCGGGCAGGTCGCCGCCGGTCAGGGTGGCGCCGCGCGGCAGGAGGGTGGCGCGGTGCGGGCGGGTCGCCCCGGTGCCGAACCAGAGCACCGCCTCCTTGACGTCCCCGTGGTCGGAGACCCACTCGGCCTCGGCGTCCGCCGGGACGGCCTCGTGCGGGATGCCCGGGGCGACCTTCAGGGCGCCGATCGGGGTCCGCCGGCCGGCCTCGATCGCCCAGGACAGCGGCGGGGCGTACGCCTCGGGGTCGAACACCCGGCCGCGCGCGGTGCGCCGGGCCGGGTCGGTGAACACCGCGTCGTAGCCGGTGACGTCCACCTCGGCGACGTCCGCGCAGCGCACCTCGACCAGCGCGGACAGGCCCAGCGCGGCGGCGTTGGCCGCGGTGGCGGCGCAGGCCGCCGGGTCCTTGTCGACGGCCAGCACGTGGATCCCGGCCCGGGCCAGCGCCAGCACGTCCCCGCCGATGCCGCAGCAGAGGTCCGCGAGGCGCCGTACGCCCAGCTCGGCGAAGCGGCGGGCCCGCCACTCGGCCACGCTGCGCCGGGTGGACTGCTCGACCCCGTTGGGGGTGAAGTACATCAGGTCGGCGTCCGCCCCGAACTTCGTCCGGGCCCGCTGCCGCAGCCGCGCCTGCCCGAACGCCGCCGACACCAGCTCCGCCGGGTGCTCCCGCCGCAGTCGGGTGGCCAGCGCCAGCTCCTCCTCGGGGGCGAACTCGCGCAGCTCGGCGAGCAGGGCCTGACCCTCGGGGGTCAGCAGGGGCTGGAGGTTCTCGGTGTCCACCGGGCCATTCTGACCGGTCGGCGGCGGTGCGGGCGGTTCACCGCCACAGGACGCCCGAGGAGAGGACGGCGGGCACCAGGAACGGGGAGAGCGCGGCGGCGACCGACAGGATCCGGTAGTCGGAGCGCCAGCCGCGCACGGCCACGACGACGCCCGCCACCAGGGCGGCCGCCGGACCGGCGATCATCCCGTAGGCCAGGAACGCCCACCCGCGCCCGTCCCCGTCGTCCCCGGCGCCGGGCCCGTTGCCGAGGCAGGCGACGAAGCAGAAGACGACGAACGGGAGCACGCCCCCGAGCAGGGGCAGTGCCAGCAGGGCGAGTGCCGCGTCCTTGAGCCGGGACGGGCCGACGCGCATCGGGATCGAGGTCATGGCAGGAGTCTGGCCGTCGGTCCGGGCGCCGCACATGAGTACGGCTACTCATCCGTAGCCCGGGTCCCGGGGGCGCGTCGTTGGCACTCTGGTTGACTGAGTGCTAACGGCGGCCTATGGTCGTCCTTGGCACTCCCCACTGGGGGAGTGCTAATGCGAAGACGTGTGTCTGACCCCCGCGACGGCAGACCCGCAGGTTCGCCACTACCCGTTAGACAACCCCGTAATCTCCGAAGGGGAGCTCGGACGTGACCACCAGCAGCAAGGTTGCCATCAAGCCGCTCGAGGACCGCATCGTGGTCCAGCCGCTCGACGCCGAGACCACCACGGCCTCCGGCCTGGTTATCCCGGACACCGCCAAGGAGAAGCCCCAGGAGGGCGTCGTCCTGGCCGTCGGCCCGGGCCGCTTCGAGGACGGCCAGCGTCTGCCGCTCGACGTCGCCGTCGGTGACATCGTCCTGTACTCGAAGTACGGCGGCACCGAGGTGAAGTACCAGGGCGAGGAGTACCTCGTCCTCTCCGCCCGCGACGTTCTCGCCATCATCGAGAAGTAAGTCGTTCCGACCCGCCCCGGATCCGTGTCCCTAGTGACAGGGGCCCGGGGCGTGGTCGTTGGTTCACGTAGTTCGGCGGCCGGTCGGCCGCAGCCCCGAGGGAATAGGGAACATGGCGAAGATCCTGCAGTTCGACGAGGACGCCCGCCGCTCGCTGGAGCGCGGTGTCAACAAGCTGGCCGACACCGTCAAGGTGACCATCGGCCCCAAGGGCCGCAACGTCGTCATCGACAAGAAGTTCGGTGCTCCGACCATCACCAACGACGGTGTCACCATCGCCCGTGAGGTCGAGCTGGACGACCCGTACGAGAACCTTGGCGCGCAGCTCGTCAAGGAGGTCGCCACCAAGACCAACGACGTCGCGGGTGACGGCACCACCACCGCCACCGTGCTGGCCCAGGCCCTGGTCAACGAGGGTCTGCGCAACGTCGCCGCCGGCGCCGGCCCGGCCGCCCTGAAGAAGGGCATCGACAAGGCCGTCGCCGCCGTCTCCGAGCACCTGCTGTCCGTCGCCCGCGAGATCGAGGGCAAGGACGACGTCGCCGCCGTCGCGTCCCTCTCCGCGCAGGACACCCAGGTCGGCGAGCTGATCGCCGAGGCGATCGACAAGGTCGGCAAGGACGGTGTCATCACCGTCGAGGAGTCGAACACCTTCGGCGTGGAGCTGGACTTCACCGAGGGCATGCAGTTCGACAAGGGCTACCTGTCGCCGTACTTCGTCACCGACGCGGAGCGCCAGGAGGCGGTCCTCGAGGACCCGTACATCCTGATCCACCAGGGCAAGATCTCCTCCATCCAGGAGCTGCTGCCGCTGCTGGAGAAGATCCTGCAGTCCGGCACCTCCAAGCCGCTGCTGATCATCGCCGAGGACGTCGACGGCGAGGCGCTGTCGACCCTGGTCCTGAACAAGATCCGCGGCATCTTCAACGCCGTCGCCGTCAAGGCCCCGGGCTTCGGCGACCGCCGCAAGGCGATCCTCGGCGACCTGGCCGCCCTCACCGGCGGCACGGTCATCTCCGAGGAGGTCGGCCTCAAGATCGACCAGGCCGGTCTGGACGTGCTGGGCAGCGCCCGCCGCGTGACCATCACCAAGGACGAGACCACGATCGTCGAGGGCGCCGGCGACGCCGACGCCGTGGCCGGCCGCGTCGCCCAGATCAAGGGCGAGATCGCCGGCACCGACTCCGACTGGGACCGCGAGAAGCTGCAGGAGCGCCTGGCCAAGCTGGCCGGCGGGGTCTGCGTCATCAAGGTCGGCGCCGCCACCGAGGTGGAGCTGAAGGAGCGCAAGCACCGCCTGGAGGACGCCATCTCGGCGACCCGTGCCGCGGTCGAGGAGGGCATCGTCGCCGGCGGTGGCGCCTCCCTGGTGCACGCCGCCAAGGTGCTGGACGGTGGCCTGGGCCTGTCGGGTGACGAGGCCACCGGTGTCGCCGTGGTCCGCAAGGCGCTGCACGAGCCGCTGCGCTGGATCGCCCAGAACGCCGGCCTGGAGGGCTACGTCATCACCTCCAAGGTCGCCGACCTGGAGGCCGGCCAGGGCTACAACGCCGCCACCGGCGAGTACGGCGACCTGGTGAAGGCCGGCGTCATCGACCCGGTCAAGGTCACCCGCTCCGCCCTGGAGAACGCCGCCTCGATCGCCTCCCTGCTGCTCACCACCGAGACCCTCGTGGTGGAGAAGAAGGAGACGGAGCCGGAGGCCGGCCACTCGCACGGCGGCCACGGCCACTCGCACTGAGGCCGAACGGCTGACCGGAGGCCCGGTCCGCACCCCGCACGGGGTCGCGGGCCGGGCCTCCGGCTGTGGTGCTCGCCCGCTCGCCTCCGGGGCGCTCCTGGCCCGGTGCCGACGGTCGGCGCTCCCCTTCGGCTCAGGGCGGTGACTCGCCCGCTCGGGGTGGTGCTCCAGGCTTCAACTATCAGTAGGATTTTGCGGAATGCAAAGATTGCCTTATAACTGAGGCATGATCGAGGCCCGCCACCTGCGCGTCCTGCGTGCCGTCGCCCGCACCGGCTCCTTCTCCGCCGCCGCCCGCGAGCTGGGGTGCACCCAGCCCGCCATCAGTCAGCAGATGAAGGCCCTGGAGAAGTCGGTGGACACCCCGCTGGTGGTCCGCTCGGGCCGCGGGATGCAGCTCAGCGAGGCCGGGCGGGTCCTGCTCAAGCATGCCACCGGAATTCTGGCCGGGCTCTCCGCCGCCGAGGAGGAGGTGGCCGCGATCGCCGGGCTGCGGGCCGGGCGGGTGCGGCTGGTCTCCTTCCCGACCGCGAGCTCCACCCTGGTGCCGCCGGCGGTCGCCCGCCTGCGGGACAGCCATCCGGGGGTGCGCGTGTCGCTGGTCGAGGCCGAGCCGCCGGAGTCGCTGGCGATGCTGCGCGGCGGCGAGTGCGAGATCGCGCTGGCCTTCCGCTACCCGCAGTCCGACGGTGCGACCGCGGCGCCGGCGCCCGCGCACGGCTCGCCGCGCGAGGCGCGGGCCGAGGCCAATCTGGAGGCGCAGCAGCTGTCGGCCGGCACCGACTGGTCCGACCTGGTGGTCACCCCGCTGCTGGACGATCCGCTGGTGGGCCTGCTGCCCGCCGCCCACCCGCTGGCCGGGAGGGGTGGTCCGGTGGGGCTGGCCGAGCTGGCGGGGGAGCAGTGGATCGCCGGTTGCCCGCAGTGCCGGGGGCACCTGGTGGAGCTGTGCGCGGGGGCGGGCTTCGAGCCCCGGATCGACTTCGCGACCGATGACTACCCGGCGGTGGTCGGCCTGGTGGCGGCCGGGCTCGGGGTGGCGGTGCTGCCCCGGCTGGCCTTGCAGTCGGTGCGTCCTGACGGCGTGTCGACGGTTCCGGTGCGGACGGCCTCCGGGGTGCCGGCGGTGCGCCAGGTGGTGGCGCTGACCCTGCCGGACCTCGCCGAGGTGCCGGCTGTCGCGCTGATGCGGGAGCGGCTGGCGGGGGCGGCCGCCGATCGCTGACGGCCGATGACGGTCGGCGACCGAGGCGCCCCTGTACGGGACCGGGGCGGCCTGAGGCGCCGCGAAGAAACGTTTCTTCACGGCGCACCGCGGAGGCGGTCTAACGCTGCGCGACCGCCGGCGGGGTCAGTGGGACCTCCACCAGCCGGTGCCGCGAGCGGCCCAGCATCTCCTCGCGCTCGTCCTCCGTCATCCCGCCCCAGACGCCGTAGGGCTCACGGACCGCAAGGGCGTGCGCGGCGCACTCGGCGATCACCGGGCAGCGCATGCAGACCTCCTTGGCGCTCGCCTCGCGCGAACTGCGGGCTGCTCCGCGCTCGCCTTCGGGGTGGAAGAAGAGCGAGCTGTCCACGCCGCGGCAGGCTGCCGAGAGCTGCCAGTCCCAGAGGTCCGCGTTGGGACCGGGGAGGCGGGAGAAATCTGCCATGGCTCATTCCCTTCAGAGGCGGTTCGGCGGCGGCCGGGCATTTCGGCGGGGCTGCCGCCCGGCGGTGCCCGGCGGGGCGTCCCGCGCTGGTGTGGACACCTGGAAATATGACTTAAGGCAACTCCATGGACAAGTCACCCACACACTGGCACAACAGTCAATGACCATACGAAAGCTATAAAAACGGGCAAAGTGGGCAAAGGGTTTGACGGGCGCGGGCGTGGCAATCGGGTGGCCGACGGGCGCGCGACGGGCCGCACCGGTGTGCGGGTCGTGCGCCCACCCGCGCGCGAGCTGCGCAAAAGTGCGGCGTGTGCACCGCGATGCGGCTGATCGGTAATGGGTTGGCCACGTACAGTGGTGGAGATGGCCTGAAGGCCGTAACTCATTCGAGTGACGGTCGTTGGAAGTGCGGAGGCGGTTAGCGGGCGCCGGACGTCGGGAACGATCGCGGGCAAGTCGGGGCGATCAGTGCGAAGTCCGTCGCCGATCGGCCGTGTCGGAGAGGTTCGTACCAGCCAGGAGGCTCAACGTGACGCGGATCAGCTGCGGAGGACGACGGTCATGACTTCCGTTCTCGTTTGCGACGATTCCCCGCTCGCCCGCGAGGCGCTTCGCCGCGCCGTCGCGACCGTACCCGGTGTGGACCGGGTCACCACCGCGACGAACGGGGAGGAGGTCCTCCGCCGCTGGGTGGCCGACCGCTCCGATCTCGTCCTGATGGACGTCCGGATGCCCGGCCTCGGCGGGGTCGAGACGGTCCGGCGGCTGCTGTCCGCCGATCCGGGCGCCCGGATCATCATGCTCACCGTCGCCGAGGACCTCGACGGAGTGGCGCTCGCGGTGGCCGCGGGTGCCCGCGGGTACCTGCACAAGGACGCCTCGCGCGCCGAGCTGCGGGCCACCGTCACCCAGGCCCTCGCCGACCCGACCTGGCGACTCGCCCCGCGTCGGCTGCGCAGCCCCGACATGGGCGCGGCACCGACCTTGACGGCGCGTGAGATCCAGGTCCTGGAGGGCATGAGCCACGGGCGCAGCAACGCCGAGATCGGGCGCGAGCTGTTCCTGTCCGAGGACACCGTCAAGACCCATGCCCGACGGTTGTTCAAGAAGCTCGGGGCCTCCGACCGCGCGCACGCGGTGGCGCTGGGTTTCCGCTGGGGCCTGGTCCGCTGACCGTCGCCGGCGCCGCCGGTTGCGGCGCGCCGCCGTCGAATTCCGGAACGGACGCCGCACAGGCGTGTGACGTTACGGTCCCGAGGTTGCACCATGGAGGAGTGGAGCACCTCGGGGACCAGCGGACAGGCACTGCGGCGAACCACGCAGCCGCAGGACACTCGGCGGACGGCGCGACGGACGGGACCATCCACGGCGGCGGGGCGGAAGGCGGCACGGTGCAGGAGGGGCCGGTGGTGCGCGGCACGCCGTACGGTGCCGCAGCGCATAACGTTCCGGTGCACAACTCCGGACGCGGTGCCGCGTTTTCTCGATCGACCAGGCACCATGGACCGATGCGCGACGATGTCGCCGGTGCGGCCGGCCAGGCGGACCCGGGTGAGGCCGAGCCCTCCGACCCGGGCCACGATCCGGCGTACGCGGACTCCGGCGATTCCGGCGCGGAGGCCGGTCCGGGCCGCCCGCCGGTGCTCGGGACCGGCGGCTCGCCCCTGGTGGGCCAGCTGGTCGCGGCCGCCGTGCGCGGCGAGGGCCCGGCCATCGACGCGCTGCTCGCCTACGTCCACCCGCTCGCGCTGCGGTACTGCCGCGCCAAGCTGGTCCGGCTGCCGGGCGGGGCCCGGCACCACGTGGACGACGTGGCCCAGGAAGTCTGCGTCGCCGTGCTGTGCGCGCTGCCCCGGTACAAGGACCAGGGGCGGCCGTTCGAGGCCTTCGTCTACGGCATCGCGGCGCACAAGATCGCCGATCTGCAGCGGGCCGCGATGCGCGGGCCCGGCTCGACCGTGGTGCCGCAGGACGACCTGCCGGAGGTGCCGGACGAGGCGCTCGGCCCGGAGGAGCAGGCGCTGCTGAGCAGCGACGCGGCCTGGGCCAAGGAACTGCTCTCCAACCTGCCGGCCCGTCAGCGCGAACTGGTGCTGCTGCGGGTGGCCGCCGGGCTGTCGGCGGAGGAGACCGGCGAGGTGCTCGGGATGTCGCCGGGGGCCGTCCGGGTGGCCCAGCACCGGGCGCTCAGTCGGCTGCGGGCGCTCGCGGAGGAGTCCTCCTGAGACGGAGGGGCTGGTCCGGGGCCCGTGTGCGGCGGAATGAGCCGCTGGGGGCGCTTGTTGTCAAGGGCACACGAGGGCACATTCGCGGTGCCAGTACCATGGGGTATCGGCGCCTGGGCAGGTTGCCAAAGTTTCGCGGGTGCGCACGGGGTTTCCTTGGAGGTTCGTCCAAGTCCGGCTCACCCGGCTTTCGGCGGTCTGCGCGAGTGAGCGATCAACGCGCCCCCTCCCTCTGGGCGCGAGCGGATTAGGCCGGCCACGGAAGGTACCCCCAAATGTCTTACAACGCCGCAGGCGTACCCGAGAAGTTCGCCATGCTCGGGCTCACGTTCGATGACGTCCTGCTGCTGCCGGGGGCCTCCGCGGTGCTGCCGAACGAGGTCGACACCTCCTCGCGGATCTCCCGGAACGTGCGCGTCAACATCCCGCTGCTGTCCGCGGCGATGGACAAGGTCACCGAGGCGCGGATGGCCATCGCGATGGCCCGCCAGGGCGGTGTGGGCGTGCTGCACCGCAACCTGTCGGTCGAGGACCAGGCCAACCAGGTCGACCTGGTGAAGCGCTCCGAGTCCGGCATGGTCACCGACCCGATCACGGTCGGCCCGGACACCACGCTGGCCGAGGCCGACGCGCTGTGCGCCAAGTTCCGCATCTCCGGCGTGCCGATCGCCGACGAGGCCGGCAAGCTGCTGGGCATCGTGACCAACCGTGACATGGCCTTCGAGTCGGACCGCAGCCGCCAGGTCCGCGAGATCATGACCCCGATGCCGCTGATCACCGGCAAGGTCGGCATCTCCGGTGAGGACGCGATGGCGCTGCTGCGCCGTCACAAGATCGAGAAGCTGCCGCTGGTCGACGACGAGGGCCGGATCAAGGGCCTGATCACCGTCAAGGACTTCGTCAAGGCCGAGAAGTACCCGCACGCCGCCAAGGACGCCGAGGGCCGTCTGCTGGTCGGTGCCGCGGTCGGCGCCAGCGCCGAGGCCTTCGACCGGGCCCAGGCCCTGGTCGAGGCGGGCGCGGACTTCCTGGTCGTCGACACCTCGCACGGCCACAGCCACAACGCGCTGGCCTGGATCTCGAAGATCAAGTCGGCCGTCGGGATCGACGTGGTCGGCGGCAACGTCGCCACCCGGGACGGCGCCCAGGCGCTGATCGACGCCGGCGTGGACGGCGTCAAGGTCGGCGTCGGCCCCGGCTCCATCTGCACCACCCGCGTCGTCGCCGGCATCGGCGTCCCGCAGATCACCGCCATCTACGAGGCCGCCCAGGCCTGCCAGGCGGCCGGCGTGCCGGTCATCGGCGACGGCGGCCTGCAGTACTCCGGCGACATCGGCAAGGCGCTGGCCGCCGGTGCCGACACCGTCATGCTGGGCTCGCTGCTGGCCGGTTGCGAGGAGTCCCCGGGCGAGCTGATGTTCATCAACGGCAAGCAGTTCAAGTCCTACCGCGGCATGGGGTCGCTGGGTGCCATGCAGTCGCGCGGCCAGGGCCGCTCGTACTCCAAGGACCGCTACTTCCAGGCCGAGGTCGCCTCGGACGACAAGCTCGTGCCCGAGGGCATCGAGGGTCAGGTGCCCTACCGCGGCCCGCTGTCGGCGGTGCTGCACCAGCTGGTCGGCGGTCTGCGGCAGACCATGGGCTACGTCGGCGCCGCGACCATCTCCGAGATGGAGAGCAAGGGGCGGTTCGTCCGGATCACCTCGGCGGGGCTCAAGGAGAGCCACCCGCACGACATCCAGATGACCGTCGAGGCGCCGAACTACTCGAACCGCTGAGCGTCCTGATCGGCCTGATCGTCCGAGGGGCCCGTCGCTGCACCGCAGCGGCGGGCCCCTCGGCCGGTTCCGGGGCGTGGGCCGTCGGGGCGGCCCGGGGCGAGCCGAAGGGGAGCGCCGACCGTCGGCAGCGGGTCGGAGCGCCCCGGAGGCGAGCGCGCGAGTCATCGGCAGTACGGGATACTGGGGGCGGCCGGGGTGACCCGGCGGGTATGAGCAACAAACCAGAAGGGCTCGAAGTGACTGAGATCGAGATCGGGCGAGGCAAGCGCGGCCGCCGGGCGTATGCCTTCGACGACATCGCCGTCGTCCCCAGTCGCCGTACGCGTGACCCGAAGGAGGTCTCGATCGCCTGGCAGATCGACGCCTACCGCTTCGAGCTGCCGTTCCTGGCCGCCCCGATGGACAGTGTGGTCTCGCCGGAGCAGGCCATCAAGATCGGCCGTCTGGGCGGTCTGGGCGTGCTGAACCTCGAAGGCCTCTGGACCCGCTACGAGGACCCGCAGCCGCTGCTGGACGAGATCGCCTCGATGACCGACACCTCCACCGCGACCCACCGGCTGCAGGAGATCTACTCCGCGCCGATCCGTGCCGAGCTGATCAAGCAGCGGATCCAGGAGGTCCGTGACTCCGGCGTGGTCACCGCCGCCGCGCTCTCGCCGCAGCGCACCGCCGAGTTCTCCAAGGCCGTCGTGGACGCCGGGGTCGACGTCTTCGTCATCCGCGGCACCACCGTCTCGGCCGAGCACGTCTCCGGCGCCGCCGAGCCGCTCAACCTCAAGCAGTTCATCTACGAGCTGGACGTTCCGGTGATCGTCGGCGGCTGCGCCACCTACACCGCCGCGCTGCACCTGATGCGGACCGGCGCCGCCGGTGTGCTCGTCGGGTTCGGCGGGGGCGCCGCCCACACCACCCGCAACGTGCTCGGCATCCAGGTGCCGATGGCGACCGCGGTGGCGGACGTCGCGGCGGCCCGCCGTGACTACATGGACGAGTCCGGCGGCCGCTACGTGCACGTGATCGCGGACGGCGGCGTCGGCTACAGCGGCGACATCCCGAAGGCCGTGGCCTGCGGCGCCGACGCCGTGATGATCGGTGCGGCGCTGGCCCGGGCGACGGACGCGCCGGGCAAGGGGTTCCACTGGGGCATGGAGGCCGTCCACGAGGAGCTGCCGCGCGGCAAGCGGATGGACCTCGGGACCGTCGGCACCACCGAGGAGATCCTGACCGGCCCCTCGCACACGCCGGACGGGACCATGAACCTCTTCGGCGCGCTGCGCCGGGCGATGGCCACCACCGGGTACACGGAGCTGAAGGAGTTCCAGCGGGTCGAGGTCACGGTGAACCCGGCGCTGGACCACCACTGAGCGGTGCGCTGACGAAGGCCCCTTCCGGCTCCGCCGGTGGGGGCCTCCGGGTTTTCCGGGGGCGTTCGCGGTCAGCCGCGGTCGGCGGCGCGGCGGGTGAGGAGGAAGCCGCCGATCAGGGCGATGGCGTAGAAGGCCAGGTCGAGCGGGCGCAGGTCGGCGCGCCAGGTGGTGAGGGTGCCGGTGAGGAGGTCGTGGGGGGCGGGGTCCTCGGCCCGGAGCAGGCGGAGGTGCTCGGTGAGCTGGCCGGTGAGGAGGGCGCCGGCGGCGAGGAGGGCGCCGAGCGGGGGGAGCAGGCGGTTCCGGCCACCGAGGCGGCCCAGGGGGAGGGCGACCAGGCCGGCCTGGGCGATGGTGAGCCAGCCGAGGGAGTCGGCGGCGCGCAGCGGGGCGCAGCCGTAGGCGAGGCCGCTCAGGAGGGCGGCGAGGAGGGCCAGGGCGATCGCGGGGGCGGTGCGGCGGCGGGGGGCGTTCCGGGCGGTGGTGG
Source organism: Kitasatospora sp. NPDC127060 (assembly GCF_042724935.1). Classification (NCBI taxonomy): domain Bacteria; kingdom Bacillati; phylum Actinomycetota; class Actinomycetes; order Kitasatosporales; family Streptomycetaceae; genus Kitasatospora; species Kitasatospora sp. NPDC127060. The sequence continues at coordinate 41,258 of NZ_JBHXEG010000026.1, read as the reverse complement.
GGGCGCTGGGCGGGTAGCCGGTGACGGGGACGCCGGGCATGCCGGGGGCGACGTAGCCGTCCGGGGTGTCCAGGACGGGTGCGACCGAATAGTGCTGAGCGGTGTGCGGGCGGGGCGACGGGGCGTCAGCGCCCGGTGTGGGTGCGGTCATGGGCGTCGAGTCCCCCCGGAAATGACGTTGAGCTGCCGAACGGTAGCAGCGCTTCGGGCAGATCTTGGCGAGTTTTCGATCACAGATCGGGCACAGAGCGTCGCACCCGTTCCGGTTCGTCCCGGGTTGGAACGGGGGGTGGGTGGTCGTCGCCCCTCCGGACAGGGGATGATGGAGGCTTGGGCGTTCGGGCCCTGGCCGGGCCGACGCGCCGTCACCACGACCGCCAGCAGCACATGGGGGAACGTTCCGAATGACCCAGGCGCAGGGTTCCACCGGCCGCCTCCTGGCCGGCCGCTACCGGCTGAACGGCGTGCTCGGACGCGGTGGCATGGGCACCGTCTGGCGCGCCGAGGACGAGATGCTGGGCCGGACCGTCGCGGTCAAGGAACTGCGGATGAACGCCAGCGTCGAGGAGGAGGAGAAGCACCGGCTGATCGTCCGGACGCTGCGCGAGGCGAAGGCGACCGCGCGGATCCGGCACAACTCGGCGGTGACCGTCTTCGACGTGGTCGACGAGGACGACCGGCCGTGGATCGTCATGGAGCTGGTCGAGTCCCGCTCGCTGGCCGACGTCGTCCGGGAGGACGGGCCGCTGGCGCCCGCCCGGGCGGCGGAGATCGCGCTGGACGTGCTGGGCGTGCTGAGCGCGGCGCACGCGCTGGGCATCCTGCACCGGGACGTCAAGCCGTCCAACGTGCTGATCGGCGACGACGGCCGGGTCGTGCTCACCGACTTCGGCATCGCCAGTGTGGAGGGCGACGCCTCGGTCACCTCCACCGGGATGCTGGTCGGCGCGCCCTCGTACATATCCCCGGAGCGGGCGCGCGGGCAGAAGCCCGGGCCGCCGGCCGACCTGTGGTCGCTGGGCGGCACGTTGTACGCCATGGTCGAGGGGCGGCCCCCGTACGACCGCGGCTCGGCGCTGGCCACCCTGACCGCGGTGATGACCGAGGACCTGACCGCGCCCGCGAACGCCGGGCCGCTGCTGCCCGTCATCGAGGGGCTGCTGGAGAAGGACCCGGCGAAGCGGCTGGACGCCTCGCAGACCCGGTCGATGCTCAAGCGGGTGGTCGCGGAGGCGACCGCGAAGTCCGAGTCGACGACCGAGCACGCGATGCCGGTCGAGTCGGTGGCGGTGGCGGACGGCAAGGCCGAGGGGGCCGGGGGAGCGGCGGCGGCCAAGGCGGCCGAGGAGGCCACGGGGACCGAGGGGTCCAAGGAGGCCGAGAAGGCCAAGGAAACTCCGAAGCGGACCGTGGGCGGGCTGCTGGGGACGGTCCGGGTGGGGAGCCGGGCCCGGGACGAGAAGCCCGCGGCGGAGCCCGCTGCCGTGAAGCCCGCGGATCCCGTGCCGGCGACCGAGCCGATCCGGCCGGTGACCAGTGAGTGGACGATGGGCGCGACCCAGGCGGCCGGGGCCGATCCGCGCAAGGGCCGGCGGCGGCTGGCCATCGCGACCGTGGTGGTCGTGCTGCTGCTGATCGCCGGGATCGTCGCCGTCGTCCAGGCCGTCGGCAGCGGGGACGGCGGCGCGAAGGGGGAGGGCACGCACAGCGCGGGCGCCACCGCGCCGGTCGCGGCGACCACCGGGACCGCGCCGAGCCGGCCGCCGGCCACCGAGCCGGCTCCGGCCGGGACGCAGGCGGAGCCGTCAGCCACGGCTGGGTCCCCGGCGGAGTCCTCGGCCGCCGCACCGCCGCCGGCCACCAGCACGGCGGCCCAGCCGCCGGCCTCCGACCCGGCCGCGGCGCAGACCACGCCGCCGGCCGCGCCCGGTGGTCCGGTACCGGCCGGGTTCCACGCGTACCAGGACCCGAGCGGCTTCTCGGTCGTCCTGCCTGACTGGCTGCAGCCGGCCGGGTCGGACGCCAACCGGCGGATCTTCAAGAACTCCGCCGACGGCAGCCAGCTGCGGATCGAGTGGACCACCTCGCCCGGTGCCAGCGCCCTCGCCGACTGGCAGGAGTCCGAGCCCAACGTGCGCGGCCAGGTGACCAACTACCAGCGGCTGAACCTGGCGGCGATCGCCTACCGGCAGTGGACCAACGCGGCGGACTGGGAGTGGACCAACGGCACGCCCAAGACCCACTCGCTCAACCGGGGCTTCGTGACCGGGAGCCCGGCCAAGTACGGCTACTCGATCTACTGGATCGTCCCGGACGCGCAGTGGGCCGCGCAGGCCCCGGTCCGGGACGTCGTGTTCAACAGTTTCCAGCCGGCGCCGTAGGACAGGGCTGTAGAACGGCGCGGTAGGACGGGGCCGTGGGGCGGGGCCGTGGGGCGGGTGTCAGCCGAGCAGGCGCTGCTTGGCTCGGGCGAATTCGTCCTCGGTGAGCGCGCCGGACGCCCGTAGGGCGGCCAAGCGCTCAAGCTGGTCGAGGAGTTGCCCGCCGGACGTGGCGTCGGCGGGGGTGGTGTCGGGGCCGGTGGTGTCGGCCGGGGTCGGCGGCCGGGTGGTGCGGGCGACCCGGGCGGCCTCGCGGATCCGTTCGGCGAAGACGTCGGCCTTGGCCACGTCCTCGAAGCGGTGGGAGCCGGTCAGGGCGACGACGGTCAGGACGTCGCCGTTGAGTTTGGTGCGGGCCACGGTGGCGTCGGTGACGGCGGTGAGCGGAACCGGTACCGGGGGCTTCCCGTCCTTCAGGAAGAGCAGCCGGTGGGTGGTGAGCACGATCACCCCCCTGCGGAAGTGGTCGGGATGGCGCCCGGCCGTGGAGGCGACGGGCTGCTCGCCATCGATGACGGCCGCTTCCACCGAGCGGACGGCCTCGGCCTGCTTGGCTTGGTTGCTGTTGCCCGCCACCCTGAAGGCGGTGTCGATCAGATCGGTCCAGTCCATGGGGCCGAGCGTAAAGGAGCCGCTCAGTAGGCTGCTCGGTGAGCGAGAGGAACTGGCATGCGAGGCAGCCCGGGCCAGTTGTTGGCGGGGCGGTACCGGCTGACGGACCGTCCCGAACTGCTGCGCGCCTCCGCGGTGGACGAGCGGACCGGTGAAACGGTCCTGCTGCGCGCCGTGGAGTTGCCCGCGCTACTGACCGGGGGTCAGGACCCGGACGAGCCCAACCCCGGGCACGGGGACCGGCTGGTGCGGCGGGTCGCGACGGTCGGCTCGGCCGCGCCGTCCTGGCACCCGCGGCTGCTGCGCGGGGTCGGGGCCTTCGTCGAGGGCGAGCTGCTGTGGACGGTGGAGGAGCGGCCGGCCGGCTGGACGCTGGCCGAGCTGCTCGCCGCCGGGCCGCTCCCGCCCTACCGGGCCGCCGAGTTGGCGGCGGACCTGGCCGGGGCGCTGCGGGCGCTGCACGAGGCCGGGCTCTCCCACGGCAATGTGACCGCTGATTCGGTGCTGGTCTGCGAGGACGGCGCGGCGATGCTCGGCGGGCTGCTCGACGGGGTCGCGCAGGAGGGGCTGGCGGAGGATCTCGGCGGACCGGGCGGGCGGCGCCGGTACGAGGTGCGGGCCACCCTGGTCGGCCCGGTCGCCGAGCGCTGGCCGCTGGACGGCGGCCCCGCCGGGGACTGCTGGGCGCTCGGGGTGCTGCTGCAGCGGATGGTCACCGGTCGCGCGCCGTTCCCGGAGCACGGCGTGCCGGAGCTGGTGACGGCCGTACGCGACGGGCGGCGCGAGCCCTCGGTGGTCTGCGGGCCGGTGGCGCCGCTGGTCGAACGGCTGGTGCAGCTGGACCCGGGGCTGCGGCCCACCGCGGAGGCGGTGCGGGCGGAGCTGGCGGCGCTGCTGGCGGGCGCCCCGGAGCCGGCCGACGAGGAGCGGGCGGCGCGGGAGCTGGAGCTGAAGCCGGAGGCGCCGCTGGTCCCCCTGCGGCCGCGGCGGCGCGGTCGGGGCGACCGGTCGGCGGAGGTCGCGCCGGAGGGCGGGGCGGCGCGGGCCGGCGGGGGGAGGGCGCCCCGGATACCCCCGGCCCTGCTGGGGCCGCTGCTGGTCGGGGGCGTGCTCGCGCTGCTGGTGCTGGGAGTGGTCGCCGTGGTGCTGTTCGCAGGCTGACGGCCCCGGTGGCCGCCGCTGCGCCGGTCCGGCGGGTGGGCGAGATTACCGGGCGTGGCAGGGTGCGCCTAATGTGTCCGTGGGATTTGTTCGAACAGCGGTCTGCGGCGGGCTTTCCGCCGCGACGGCGGCAGATGGAATCGAGAGGGGGAGCGGTCGCCGATGGGCTCGCAGGACCGGCCGGAGGCGGCCGAAGCGGAGCGGCTGCTGGCCGGGCGGTACGAGCTCGGTGAGCGACTCGGCCGGGGCGGGATGGGCACGGTCTGGCGGGCCTGGGACCGAATGCTGGACCGCGAGGTCGCGGTCAAGGAGCTGACCGTCAACCACCTGCCGGAGGAGGACCTGCAGATCCTGCACACCCGGATGAAGCGGGAGGCCAGCGCCGCCGCCCGGATCAAGCACCCCGGTGTGATCACCGTGCACGACGTGCTGGAGCAGGACGGCCGGCCCTGGATCGTGATGGAGCTGGTCGACGGCCGCTCGCTGGCCGACGTGATCAGCCAGGACGGCACCCTGCCGCCGCGCGCCGCCGCCGAGGTCGGCAGCCAGGTGCTCGCCGCGCTGCACCGCGGCCACCAGCTCGGCGTGCTGCACCGGGACGTCAAGCCGGCCAACGTGCTGTTGGAGCGCGGCACCGGGCGGGTGGTGCTGCTGGACTTCGGCATCGCGAAGTACGAGGGCTCGACCGAGCTGACCCGGCCCGGCGACCTGGTCGGCTCGCCGGACTACCTGGCACCCGAGCGCGCCCAGGGCCAGCGGCCCGGGCCGGCCTCCGACCTGTGGGGCCTCGGGGCGACGCTGTACGCGGCCGTCGAGGGCCAGTCGCCGTTCCGCCGGGACTCGCCGATCACCACGCTGGCCGCGGTGGTCGACGAGCCGCTGCCGGAGTCGCGCCGGGCCGGCCCGCTGGGGCCGGTGCTGGCCGCACTGATGGCCAAGGACCCGGCCGACCGGCCGAGCGCGGACGAGGCGGCCCGGATGCTGGCCGAGGTGCAGTCCGGGCACACCATGGGGCTGAAGACCCTCGGGGAACCGGCCGCGCCGGTGCGCACGCCCACCCAGTCGGTGCCGGTGGTGGACCGCAGCGCGGGGCAGGACGGGACCGTCGCGGTGACGCCGGGCGGTTCGGACGGCGCGGCGGGCGCGGAGGATCCGACGGATCCGCGTCCGGCCGGGACCGCCCCGACCGCGGTGGCGGCCGTGCCGTCCGCCCAGCCCGTTCCGGTCGTGCCGGTGGTTCCGGTCGGTGCGGTCGGTGTCGGCGGTCCGGTCGGTGCTTTCGGTGCGGTCATCGGGGACACCGCCGGGGGCGTGGCCGCAGCCGGACAGGCGCACACTCCCACCGGTGCGCCGGTCGCGCACTCCAGCGCGCCCGCGCGCGGTCCGGCCAAACGCCGCAACCGGATGAAGCTGGTCGCTATCGCCGTGGCGGTCGGCGTGCTGGTGGCCGCGGCGACCTTCCTCGCCACCCGGCACCTGTCCGGCTCCCCCGGCGCGGACCCGGTGCCCACCGGGCAGCCGGACACGCCCGAGCCCACCGAAACGGATCCGACCGGCACCCCCACCCCGGGAGCGTCCGCGCCGCCCGGCTACCACTGGGTCGACGACCCGGCCGGCTTCCGCTTCCCGCTGCCGACCGGCAGCCCGACCTGGCAGCGCAGCACCGCGCCGGACGCCAACCAGATCTTCTACAGCCCCGACAACCGGGTGCACTACCTGCAGTTCGCGGTCACCGTCGGCCAGTCGGTCAAACCGCTGGACCACATGCGGCAGATGGAGGTCAACGTCTCCAAGTCGCTGAAGGACTACAAGCAGCACCGGATGGCCGGCGCCGTGGTGAACGGCCACGAGGCGGCCACCTGGGAGTTCAGCTACGCGGCCAAGGAGGGCGGCCGCCGCCGGGCGATCGAGACCGAGTTCATCGACGACGACGGCACCGCCTACGCGATCTACGCGTCCAGCCCGGACAAGGGCGACGAATGGCAGCAGGCCGAGCAGCGGTTCACCACGGTGCTCAACCACTTCACCCCCAACCGCTGAGCGGTCCGGGCCGTACGGGCGGAGCGCCCCGCTTTCGCCCGACTGCGGCAGATTCTTGTTACCGACGGGTACCGGACCGGCCGCCGAAGGCCTAGGCTGCGCCGTATGTCGGACCTCACAGCAGACGCAGTGGCCACCGAACACCCCGACGCCGCCCCCGCGGACGGCAACCCGGCCGCCCCCGGCGGCGGCCGGACCGTAGCGACCGCCGTCCCGCGCTCCCTGGTCGAGCGGCTGGCCGCCGGGGTCACCGCCACCGGCGAGCCCAGCGTGGTGGAGACCGTCGCCCCGCTGACCGGTGAGCGGCTGGCCGGCCTGCCGCAGTCCACCCCGGCCGACGTCGAGGTCGCGTTCCAGCTGGCCCGCCGCGCCCAGGCCGCCTGGGCCGCGCTGCCGGTGCGCCGCCGGGCCGCCGTGCTGCTGCGCTTCCACGACCTGCTGCTCAAGCGGCAGGACGAGGTGCTGGACCTGGTCCAGGCCGAGACCGGCAAGGCCCGGCTGCACGCCTTCGAGGAGGTGCTGGCCGTCGCCATGGCCGCCCGGCACTACGGGCGCGCCGCGCACGGCTACCTGAAGGACCGGCGCCGCGGTGGTGCGCTGCCGGTGCTCACCCACACCGTGGAGGCTCGCCGCCCCAAGGGCGTGATCGGCCACATCTCGCCGTGGAACTACCCGCTGGAGCTGTGCATCGGTGACCTGCTGCCCGCCTTCGTGGCCGGCAACGCGGTGGTCAACAAGCCCGACACCCAGACCGCGCTGACCGGGCTGTGGGCCCGTGAGCTGCTGATCGAGGCCGGGCTGCCGGCCGACCTGTGGCAGGTCGTGATCGGCGACGGCCCGGTGATCGGCCCCGCCGTGGTGGAGCACGCCGACTACGTCTCCTTCACCGGCTCCACCCGCACCGGCCGTGAGGTCGCCCAGCGGGCCGCCGCCCGGCTGGTCGGCGCCTCGCTCGAACTCGGCGGCAAGAACGCCATGCTGGTGCTCTCCGACGCCGACCTGGAGGCCGCCGCCGCAGGTGCCGTCCGGGCCTGCTTCTCCACGGCCGGCCAGCTGTGCATCTCGATCGAGCGGCTGCTGGTGCACCGCTCGGTGGCCGACCGCTTCCTGGAGCTCTTCGTCGCCCGCACCCGGGCGCTGCGCCTGGGCGGCGGCCTGGCCTACGGCGCCGACATGGGTTCGCTGGTCTCCGCCCGGCAGCTGGACACCACCACCCGGCACGTGGCGGAGGCGGTCAAGTCCGGCGCCACCGTGCTCACCGGCGGACGGGCCCGGCCCGACCTCGGCCCGTACTTCTACGAGCCGACCGTTCTGGACGGGGTGACCCCGGAGATGGCGGTCTGCGCCGAGGAGACCTTCGGCCCGGTCGTCTCGGTCTACCGCTTCGACACCGAGGACGAGGCGGTGGCCGCCGCCAACTCCACGCCGTACGGCCTGAACTCCAGCGTCTGGACCAGGAACCCGCGGCGCGGCCGGGCGGTCGCGGCCCGGCTGCGCACCGGCACGGTCAACGTCAACGAGGCCTACGCGGCCGCGTACGGCTCGGTCGCCGCGCCGATGGGCGGCATGGGCGACTCGGGGCTGGGCCGGCGGCACGGCGCCGAGGGCATCCTGCGCTTCACCGAGGCGCAGACCATCGCGACCCAGCGGTTGATGCCGATCGCCCCGTCGTTCGGGCTGGACGACAAGCAGTTCGCCGCCGTGATGACCGGCGGGCTGCGGGCGCTCAAGGCGCTGCGCTTCAAGTAGCGCCGAACCGACCGCCCGACCGGCGGGGTCGACCAGCTCTTTCAACCCCTTTCGGGTCCCTTTTCACCCCCCTAGGAGCAGTGGCAGATGGTGGAGTCCGGCGGTGCGGCGGAGTTCGACTACGACGTGGTCGTGGTCGGCTCCGGCTTCGGCGGTTCGGTCGCGGCGCTGCGGCTGACCGAGAAGGGTTACCGGGTCGCCGTCCTGGAGGCCGGGCGGCGCTTCGAGCGGGACGAACTGCCCCGCAACTCCTGGGACCTGTCGAACTACCTGTGGGCGCCGCAGCTCGGGCTGTACGGCATCCAGCGGATCCACCTGCTGGCCAATGTGCTGATCCTGGCCGGCGCCGGGGTCGGCGGCGGCTCGCTGAACTACGCCAACACCCTGTACGTGCCGCCGAAGGCCTTCTTCGAGGACCGCCAGTGGCGTCACATCACCGACTGGCAGGCGGAGTTGGCGCCGTTCTACGACCAGGCGCAGCGGATGCTCGGGGTCCGGCTGAACCCGACCGTCACGCCGTCCGACGTCCACCTCAAGGCGGCGGCCGAGCGGATGGGCGTCGGGGACACCTTCCACATGGCGCCGGTCGGGGTCTTCTTCGGGGACGGCAAGGACACCGACGGCGCCGCCAAGGCCGCGCCCGGCGAGGAGGTCGCCGACCCGTACTTCGGCGGCGCCGGCCCGGCCCGCAGGGCCTGCGTGGAGTGCGGCGAGTGCATGACCGGCTGCCGGCACGGCGCCAAGAACATGCTCACCGAGAACTACCTGTACCTGGCCGAGCGGGGCGGCGCGGAGATCCACCCGCTCACCACCGTGGCCCGGATCCGGGAGCACGGCGAAGGCTTCGCGGTGGACGTGCGGCGCACCGACTCCCGGTCGAGGACCGACCGGGTCAAGGCCGGCGCCCGGACCATCACCGCCGCCCGGGTGGTGGTCGCGGCCGGCACCTACGGGACCCAGTCGCTGCTGCACCGGATGCGCGACGCCGGCCACCTGCCCCGGATCTCCGCGCGGCTCGGAGAGCTGACCCGCACCAACTCCGAGGCGCTGGTGGGCGCGCAGACCACCGACCGGCGCTACGGCGCCAAGGCGGACTTCACCAAGGGCGTCGCGATCACCTCGTCGATCCACCCGGACGCGAACACCCACATCGAGCCGGTCCGTTACGGCAAGGGCTCCAACGCGATGGGCGCGCTGTCGATCGCCCAGGTCAAGGGCGGTGGGAAGGGCCCGCGCTGGCTGCGCTACCTGGGCAACTCGGTGCTCCACCCGGTGACCTTCGGCCGCTCGATGAACCAGCGCGGCTGGTCCGAGAAGACGATCATCGGCCTGGTGATGCAGTCGTTGGACAACTCGATCACCGTCTCGCTCAAGAAGGGCCTGCTCGGCAAGCCCCGGCTCACCTCCGGCCAGGGCCACGGCGAGCCCAACCCGACCTGGATCCCGGCCGCCGAGCAGGGCGCCCAGGCGCTGGCCGACGAGATCAACGGCTTCCCCGGCAGCACCGTCGGCGAGATCTTCGACATCCCGATGACGGCGCACTTCCTCGGCGGCTGCCCGATCGGCGACGCCCCCGAGACCGGCGTGGTCGACCCGTACCACCGGCTCTACGGCCACCCCGGGATCAGCGTGGTGGACGGCGCGGCCGTCTCCGCCAACCTCGGCGTCAACCCCTCGCTCACCATCACCGCTCAGGCCGAGCGTGCGATGTCGATGTGGCCCAACAAGGGCGAGCCGGACCGCCGCCCGGAGCAGGGCGGGGAGTACCACCGGGTCGGTGCGGTCGCGCCGGTGCGCCCGGCCGTGCCGGAGGGCGCGTTCGGCGCGCTGCGACTGCCGCTGCTGCCCGTCCCGGAGGTCCCGAAGAAGCGCGACTGACCCGGCTCGAACGGTCAACCGGCCCGGCCCGTATCGCGGTTGACATCCGTTCGGATCCGATGGGATAAACGGGCTCCCTGGGGGACCAGGCACTCGTCGAGCGGGGGGGAACGCGTTCCATGGCCAACTGCGCATCGTGCGGGGCGACTTCGGTGGAGGGAGCGTCCGTCTGCGGCTCGTGCGGACGGCCGCCGACACCCCCGCCGCCCCCGCCCCCGGCCGTCGCGCCGCCCGCCGCGCCCGTGCCGCCCGGGTACCATCCGCCGCCGCCCGTCCCGCCGGCCGGGCCCTACCCGCCGCCCGGCCCCGGCTACCCGCCGCCCGGCTACCCGCCGCCCGGGTACCCGCCGGTCGGCGGTCCGCCCGCGGTGGGCAGTTGGGGCGCCGGCCGGCCGTACCAGCCGTCCTCGGCCGCCCGGCGGCTGCTGGCCGGCCCCGACTGGCGCCCGGCGCTGCGGGCGGCCCTCGCCCCGACCGCGGTGCTGCTGCTGGCGGCGCTGTTCGCGGCGATCCCCAGCGACTACACCTACGACCGGACCTTCCCCACGCCCGACTTCGGCGACCGCTTCCTCTCCACCCTGGCGATGGCGCTGAACGCGCTCGGCGCGCCGTTCCGGCTCGGCTACCAGAGCCCGATCAGCAGGAGCCGCTCGGAGGGCGTGGACGTCACCTTCTGGCTGGTGCCGATGACGGTCACCGTCCTGTGGGGCGTCGCGCTCTGGCTCGGCCTGCGGGCCGGGCTGCGCCGGCGCAGGGCCGACGGATCCCAGCTGACCCGGGCCCAGGCGGCCGGCGAGGCGCTGCGCACGGCGGTGGTGCTCGGCCTGGTCACCGTGGTGCTCGGGCTGGTCGCCGGCACCAGCTGGAACCCGAAGGGCTCCGACGGCGAGTCCGACTACTACGGCTCCGGCCTGAGCCTCGGGAAGCCGACCTTCAGCACGGACTCCGGCTGGCTGTGGGCGGTCGGCTGGACCGTCCTGCTCGGCGGGCTGCTGGCGTTCGCCGTCCACGGCACCGACGCGCTGCGCTGGGCCGCCTGGCGCAGCCGCTCGGTCCGCGGCTGGGCGGTGGCGGCGCTGACCGCGGGCCAGGCGCTGGCGCTGACCGTGGGCCTGGCCTCGGTGACGGCCTTCGTGCTGGTCGCGGTCGAGAGCGACCAGGGCTGGCAGACGGCGCTCTCGCTGGCCTTCCTGCCCAACCTGGGACTGGTGCTGCTGGGCGTGGGCTCGGGCGCGACCTTCCGGGCGGGCCGCGACCTGGGCGGGGACGTCCCCGGTTGGAGCCCGAACCGCGGCGACCGGAGCGAGTTCTCCTTCTTCGACCTGCACGACCAGACCGCCGACTGGCGCTGGGCCGGCCTGCTGGCGATCGCCGCGGCGGGCCTGCTCGGCTGGACCGCCTACCGGCGGCGGCTGGACGGGCCCGACCGGCTCCGGCTGGCGGTGGTGTACGCCGCGCTGCTGACCGGGCTGACGGCGGCGTCCGGCGGACTGAGCAGCTCCGCGATGTCCTTCCTGGCGCCGGACTCCGGCAGCTGGGGCGGCTCGAACCGGACGGTCACCACCCAGGACACCTCGGCGGGCCTGGTGTTCCTCAGCGTGCTGGTGGCCGCGGTGGTCTGGGCGGCGGTCGGGGCGCTGCTGGTGCCCGCGATGCTGGCGGCGCTCGGCGGCCGGGGCGCGACGGTGCCGTACCCGCCGGCTCCGGGGTACGGGGCGCCGGGCATCCCCGGGCAGGGCGTCCCCGGGCAGGGCGTGCCGGGCTACGGGACGCCGGGCTACGGGGCTGCGGGGTACGGGACGCCGGGGTACGGGACGCCGGGCTACGGGACGCCGCCGCAGGACGCCGGGCCGCCCGGGGTGCCCGCGCAGACCCCGCCGCCCGGGGCGCCGTACCCGGCGGCGCCGCCGGTGGCCGACGCGGCGCCGGTGGCCGGGGTGAGCGAGGTGCTCGGTTCGCACGAGGCGCCGCCGACCCGGGCCGCGGGGGCGCCGCTGCCCGCGGACCCGGCGGGGCGGCCGGAGGAGCCGGTCGACCCGACCGTCTGGCGCGACCACCCGTAGGGCCTCCGGGCCCGCCCCTTCGGAACCGGACGGGAAGGGCAAAGGGCCCCGCGGGGGAACGGGGCCCTTTGCCGCACAGCACTCGGCGTCAGGGCTGCGCCGGGTGCTGGAGGTGACGGCGCCGGGGGAGGAGCGCCGTCGTGTCGGTTGGCTCGGGTCGTACCCCTTCGGCGCCGGCGTGGGTGGCCGGTGGAGCGGGGCGCGCTTCCGTGCGGCGGTGGGTCGGCGGGCAGGTCTGCGCCGGGCCCCCGCTCACGGAGCGTGAAGTGAAAACCGCTATCGACTTTCTGTACGACGACTGCGGAGACATCCGTCCAGGACCCCGCGACGCGCCTGCCGGCCGCCGGGAGAACCGTTCACACCGAGCATCGTGGTGGACGGAGGGGTTTCTCTGCAACCGGTTCGGCACGTTCGGCACAGCTCATTTGCGGACGGTGTTGCGTCGAATGATCACGGTGCGTAGTGGTCTGGCGGGTTGCGGCGCACGGGGACGCGCGTAGCGGCGCGGGACGGTGCGGGGAAGTGCGCCCGGGGCGTGCCCCGGATCGAAGGGGCGGTCGAAGGGGCGGGTCGGAAGGTGGGTCGGAAGGTGGGTCGAAGGGCGGTGCGACGGCCGGCCCCGGGCGTCCCCGGGGAGCCGGCCGTCCCACCTCTCGGCCCAGTCGCGGCCGGGGTCGCTGTCCCCTGCTGGCCGGCCGCGGCACCCGCGCACGGTCCCACGGCGCCGTGCTCCCGGCGGGCCGGGGCGGCGGCGCCACATGCGCCGGTGGACTGGGGTGAAGCTCCACGCGTGGTCCTGCAGTCCGTACGGCAGTGCCCCCGGTCGGGGGCGGCGGCGGCGCGTCTGGCGGACGCGGCGCGGCCGTCCGGTCGTCAGAAGCAACGAACCGCGGCCCCGACCGGTCACGGTCCTTTGGACGTGCAGACGAGTGAAACCGGACAGCCCGGTAGAATCGGTGTCCAGACACCCCACACCCGTCGCCGCCGTCGCAGCCCCCGCCGGGACGCGGCTGCGCGTGGCACCTCGATACCGCTGCCGGAAGGCCGTCTGTGTCCTCTGCAATTCCCGTCCAGTCCGCGCCGGACAACGACACCGTCCTGGTGGTCGACTTCGGCGCCCAGTACGCCCAGCTCATCGCCCGTCGGGTGCGTGAGGCGCGGGTCTACAGCGAGATCGTGCCGAGCAGCATGCCGGTCGCCGAGATGCTCGCCAAGAACCCCAAGGCGATCATCCTCTCCGGCGGTCCGTCGTCGGTCTACGAAGAGGGCGCGCCCCAGCTCGACCGCGCGATCTTCGAGGCCGGTGTCCCGGTCTTCGGCATGTGCTACGGCTTCCAGCTGATGGCCAAGACGCTGGGCGGCACCGTCGACAACAACGGCGCCCGCGAGTACGGCCGCACCCCGCTGACCGTGTCCCGCACCGGCTCCACCCTGTTCGAGGGCGTCCCGGCGCAGCACTCGGTGTGGATGTCGCACGGCGACGCATGTTCCGCCGCTCCGGAGGGCTTCACCGTCACCGCCTCCACCGAGCTGGTCCCGGTCGCGGCCTTCGAGAACGACGAGGCCCGGCTGTACGGCGTCCAGTACCACCCCGAGGTGCTGCACTCCGACCACGGCCAGCAGATCCTGGAGCACTTCCTCTACCGCGGCGCCGGCATCGCCCCGACCTGGACCACCGGCAGCGTGGTCGAGGAGCAGATCGCCCTGATCCGCGAGCAGGTCGGCGACAAGCGCGCGATCTGCGGCCTGTCCGGCGGCGTGGACTCCGCGGTCGCCGCGGCCCTGGTCAACAAAGCCATCGGTGACCGGCTGACCTGCGTCTACGTCGACCACGGCCTGATGCGCAAGGGCGAGACGGAGCAGGTCGAGAAGGACTTCGTGGCCGCCACCGGCGTTCAGCTGAAGGTCGTCGACGCCTCCGAGCGCTTCCTGAACGCGCTGAAGGGGGTCACCGACCCCGAGGAGAAGCGCAAGATCATCGGCCGCGAGTTCATCCGGGTCTTCGAGCAGGCCCAGGCCGAGATCGTCGCCGAGGCCGGCGCCCACGGCGAGTCGGTCGACTTCCTGGTCCAGGGCACCCTGTACCCGGACGTGGTGGAGTCCGGCGGCGGCACCGGCACCGCCAACATCAAGTCCCACCACAACGTCGGCGGCCTGCCCGAGGACCTGCAGTTCCAGCTGGTCGAGCCGCTGCGCAAGCTGTTCAAGGACGAGGTCCGGATGGTCGGCCAGGAGCTGGGCCTGCCGGAGGAGATCGTCCAGCGCCAGCCGTTCCCGGGCCCCGGCCTGGGCATCCGGATCGTCGGCGAGGTCACCGAGGAGCGCCTGGACCTGCTCCGCGACGCCGACGCGATCGCCCGCGAGGAGCTCACCGCGGCCGGTCTGGACCGCGAGATCTGGCAGTGCCCGGTCGTGCTGCTCGCCGATGTGCGCAGCGTGGGCGTGCAGGGCGACGGCCGCACCTACGGCCACCCGATCGTGCTGCGCCCGGTCTCGTCCGAGGACGCCATGACCGCCGACTGGTCCCGCCTGCCGTACGACGTGCTGGCGAAGATCTCCACCCGGATCACCAACGAGGTCCGCGACGTCAACCGCGTCGTCGTCGACGTCACCAGCAAGCCGCCGGGCACCATCGAGTGGGAGTGAGCACTCCCCGCGAAGCCTGAACAGTCGCGCCGTCGTTCCCGTACTGGAGGGAACGACGGCGCGGCCGTTCGCGGCCCCGGCCCCGACACGTCCCACCGAAAGCGTGCAGGAGCGGGCAGAATGCGGACCGGACCTGTCAGGAAGTGGCAGGCCGAGAGGGAAGGTGAGACGGATGCCGGAGGTCAGCAACTCCGAGGCGGTCGACGGAGGAGCGTCCGACCGGGCGGCGCAGCGGCGGGCCTTGGCGTCCGGGTACGCGCTGCTGCCGCTGCGGCTGTTCCTCGGCGTCACCTTCGTCTACGCAGCCCTGGACAAGCTCTCCGACGCGCACTTCCTGGCCGGCGCGGGTGACCCGGCCTCCTTCGTCTCGCAGACCCAGGCCGCCAAGGCCGGCGGCAGCCCGATCGCCTTCCTGCTCGGCCCCGCCCTGGACACGCCCACCCTGTTCGCGCTGGCCGTCGCCTTCGGCGAGCTGGCCGTCGGCCTGGGCACCCTGCTCGGCCTCTGGGGCCGGGTCGCGGCCCTCGGCGGCGCGCTGATCAACCTGAGCCTGTGGCTGACCGTCAGCTGGAACGTCTCGCCGTACTACCTCGGCAACGACCTCGGCTACCTGATGGCCTGGACCCCGCTGCTGCTGGCCGGCACGCCGTACCTGTCGGTGGACGGTTACCTGGCCCGCCGGGCCGGGCGGGACCGCGAACGCGGGCTGACCGAGGAGCACGTCAGGCGCCGGGTGCTGATGGACGGCGGGATCGCGGCGGTCGCCGTCGGCGGCGCCGGACTGCTGACCGGCTCGCTCACCCGCACCTTCGGCCGGGGCCGGTCGGCCGCCGCCAAGCAGTCCGCGGCCCCGGCGCCCGGCACCACCGCACCGGCCGCCGCGCCCGCCCCCACCGTCGCCGCGGCGAGCGTGCCGGTCGGCGGCTCGGCCCAGGTCAAGGACCCGGCCACCGGGGACGCCGTCTACATCGTGCAGCCCAAGTCCGGCCAGTACTGCGCCTTCTCCGCGGTGTGCACCCACTCCGGCTGCGCGGTGGACGCCCCGAAGAACGGCCAGCTGTACTGCCCCTGCCACGGCTCCCGGTTCGACGCCGCGACCGGCGCGGTGGTCAACGGGCCGGCGGTCAAGCCGCTGCCCCGGTACGGCGTCAGCAAGGACGGCGACAAGCTGACCCTGGGCCCGCAGCAGAGCTGACCGTACGGGCGCTACTCCTCGGTCCGGCCCGGCCGCTCCGGCCGGTTGCGCCGGGCCACCGCGGCGACCGCGCCGGCCAGGCCGCCGACGCCGAGCACGATGAAGGTGACCGGGACGACGATCCGGCCGTTCACCGTCTCGTCGTTGAGCGCCGCCACCAGGTAGCTGACGGCGATCGCGGTGAACAGGCTGCCCGCGATCAGCGAGAACAGGTCGAGCCGGTGCTTCCTCACTGCTGGACCACCTTGATGTCGCCGATGCCGATGCCGAGTTGGAGATCGAGGGTGCCCTTGGACGGCTGACCGCCCACCGGGCCGAGCTGGTAGACGTGCCGGCCGGTGCCGTCGTTGTGGTCGCCCGGCACGGTGACGTTGCCCAGGCCGACCCGGGCCACGACGTCCACCGAGACGTCCGCCGGCACGGTGACGACCAGCTCGCCGGCGCCGAGGTCGACCTTGGTGGCGAGGGTGCCCCCGGCCGGGTCGAGGTGGGAGAGGTCCAGCCGGACGTTGCCGGCGCCCAGGTTGTAACGGTCCTTCAGGTCGGCGGCCGCGGCGACCGTCCAGGAGCGGTCGCCGATGGCGTCCTGCACGGTGTGCGGCGAGTGGCCGGCGAAGGCCAGCGCCAGGGTGGTCAGCAGGCCCAGCACCGCGAGCTTGCGGGCCTTGCCGAACTTCGCGGCCAGCAGCAGGGTCAGGCCGATCACCAGCAGTCCGGTGGCCAGCACCACGGTGCTCAGCTTGGTGACGTCGGTGTGGCCCGCCGAGGCGGACCAGACCGCGGTGGCCGCGCCGACCGCCAGCAGGAAGCCGAAGAAGCCGAGCGGGGAGCGCTCCCGGGGGTGCCGTACGGCGGCCGGCTCGCGGCAGCGCTCCGGGCGCTCCTTGCGCAGCGGGTCGCCCGCCGGCAGGTCGGTGCGCTGCCACCAGGCCGGCGCCGGGCCGCCGGGCGGCGGCACCTTGGTGCCCGGGCCGGTGTCGCCGGCGCCGTACGGGTTGCGCTCGGGGTGGCGGGGGTCCCAGAGGTAGCCGCTCGGGCCGGGGACGGGGGAGTCGGCGGGGACGGTTCCGGCGGCCTGGCCGGCGGCGTGCCGGGCCTTGGCGGCCTCGTCCTGCGCCCAGCCGGGGCCCTCGGCCTCGGGGAAGTGGCGGTCGTACGGGCCGCCGCGCCGGCGCTCGCGACCCCGGCGGCGGCCACCGTGGCGGCGCTCCGGGTCGTAGCGCACCGCGAGGAAGACCAGGCCGCCGAGCAGGAGCAGTGGGAACAGCTGGTCGCCGTCGCCCATCGAGGAGAAGAACACCCCGGTGCCGATCACGGTCAGCAGCACCGCGCCGATCGACTGGCCGTCGACCCGGCCGGTGAGCACCCGCTGGAGCTCGGTGCGCCCGCCGCGGCGGCCGTCGGCGCCGGCCTCGGTCGGGACGATCAGCCAGGCCAGGCCGTACAGGAAGAGGCCCAGGCCGCCGGAGAGGCAGAGCACCACGGTGACCACCCGGAAGACCACCGGGTCGATGTCCAGATGCCGCCCGAGGCCACCGCAGACGCCGGCCACCACGCGGTGGTGCTCGGCCCTGGTCAGCGGGGGGCGTTCCGGCTCCGGCGGGGCGGTGGGCCCGGCCTCCTGGATGCGGTGGTCCTCGGTCATGGGCACCATCCTCCGGCAGGGGGCGGGCCGGCCCAACCGGGTAAGGCCCTGCCCGGACCCTGACTTGTCCCTGATAAGGGTGGGGGCCACACCCTGATGCGCCGGAAGGCGCCCGCGTGGAACCATCGGTGGCGTGGCAGCACCCGGTACCGATCCCCGTCCTCTCGCCCCCGACGCCGCGGCGTCGGCCGGCGCCGACCCGACCGCGCCCGACGGCGGGCGGCCGCCCTACCGGCGGCTGTACCGCAGCCCGCAGGGGCGGATGCTCGGCGGCGTCGCGCACGGCCTGGCGGTGCACCTCGGGCTGCCGGTCCGCTGGGTCCGGCTGGCCTTCGTGCTGCTGTTCTTCGCGCAGGGGATCGGCGCGCTGCTGTACGCGGCGTTCTGGTTCGTGGTGCCGATCGGCATCGGCGAGCCCTCGCAGCGCGCCGCCACCCACTGGGTGAACGTCAACGGCGTCTACGTCCCGACCTCGCCCTGGCTGCGGCCGGGCACCCCGCTGACCAAGCCGGGCGGGGGCGGCTGGATCGGGCGGCTGCGCGAACTGCTCCAGCACGCGCTCCAGGGCGAGCCGGTCGCGGTGACCGCCGCCGCCGAGGGCGGGGCCGAGGCAGACGTCCGACCCGCCGGCAAGGGCGGGCAGGGCGGCATCGGCCAGCTCGCCGCCCTGGTGATGGTCGTGATCGGCCTGATCGCCCTGCTGAACGTGCTCGGCTGGCAGACCGCCAAGCCCTACACCTGGCCGCTGCTGGCGATCGGCGTCGGCGTCGCGCTGGTCTGGCGGCAGGCCGACGACTCGCGCTGGCAGCGCTGGTTCGGCATCGAGGAGGGCGAGAAGCGGCGCAGCGCCTACACCCGGGTCGGCGCCGGCGTGCTGCTCGCGGTGGCCGGCACCATCGCGCTGCTCGCCATGCAGGGCAGCGGCTCCACCCTCGGCTCGGTCATCGAGGCCTCGCTCGCGGTGCTCGCCGGGGTGCTGGTGCTGCTCGGCCCGTACGGCCTGCGGCTGTGGCAGGACCTCGGCGCCGAGCGCACCGCCCGCATCCGCGCCCAGGAGCGGGCCGAGATCGCCGCGCACATCCACGACTCGGTGCTGCACACCCTCACCCTGATCCAGCGCCGGGCCGAGGACCCCAAGGAGGTGCTGCGGCTGGCCCGTTCCCAGGAGCGCGAGCTGCGGTTGTGGTTGTACCGCCCGGAGGCCGCCGCCGAGGCCGCGCCGGACACCATGGCGGAGACCCTGCGCGCCGCCGTCGCCGAGGTCGAGGACCGGCACGGCGTCCCGGTCGAGCTGGTGATCGTCGGCGACTGCCCGATGGACGACCGGATCGCGGCACAGATGCAGGCCGCGAGGGAGGCGACCGTCAACGCGGCCAAGTACGGTGGCGGGGGACCGGTCCAGGTCTACGCCGAGGTGGAGGGGAGGACGGTGTCGGTGTTCGTCCGCGACCACGGACCCGGCTTCGACCCCGACACGGTGCCCGAGGACCGGATGGGCGTACGGGAGTCGATCATCGGCCGGATGAAGCGCAACGGCGGCACCGCTCGGGTGCGGCCGGCGGCGGGCGGCGGTACCGAGGTCGAGCTGGAGATGGAGAGAACGAATGACTGAGGCAGCGCCGGAGCGCACGGCCAGGGTCGTCCTGGTGGACGACCACCGGATGTTCCGCACCGGGGTCCGGGCCGAGATCGGCCGTACCGACGTGACCGGCATCGACGTGGTGGGGGAGGCCGACGACGTGGACTCGGCGGTCCGCGTGGTCGCCGAGACCCGGCCCGACGTGGTGCTGCTCGACGTCCACCTGCCCGGCGGCGGCGGCGTCGAGGTGCTGCGCCGCTCGGTCGGCGTGATGGGCGAGCAGGGAGGGGTGAAGTTCCTGGCGCTGTCCGTCTCGGACGCCGCCGAGGACGTCATCGGCGTGATCCGCGGCGGCGCGCGCGGCTACGTCACCAAGACCATCACCGGGACCGACCTGGTCGACGCGATCTTCCGGATCGCCGACGGCGACGCGGTCTTCTCGCCCCGGCTGGCCGGCTTCGTGCTGGACGCCTTCGCCGCCACCGACACCCCGCCGGTGGACGAGGACCTGGACCGCCTCACCCAGCGCGAGCGCGAGGTGCTGCGGCTGATCGCCCGCGGCTACGCGTACAAGGAGATCGCCAAGCAGCTCTTCATCTCGGTGAAGACCGTGGAGAGCCACGTCTCCGCCGTCCTGCGCAAGCTCCAGCTCAGCAACCGGCACGAGCTCACCCGCTGGGCCACCGCCCGTCGCCTGGTCTGAGCCGCTGGTCTGAGCTGCGGAAGTCGGGTCCGAGCCCGTCCGGCCCCCGGGTTTCCCGGGCCGGGCGGGCTTGTCGGTGGGTGGCCATAGACTCGGAGTGCCATGAGTAGCCTCTTTGACGACCTCCCGCTCCCCGGTTTCGAGGCACCCGCCGCCGGGTCGAAGCAGCCCGCCGTGCCCGCCGCGCCCGCCGACGCGATCGACGAGGAGCCCCCGCCGTACGAGGACGAAACCCCGTACGACGCGTACGAGGAGGCGATCCCGGACGGACTGTTCCACACCGACCACGCCGCCGAGGCCGAGCGGGACGCCTGGTACCGCAACGGCGCCGCCCGGACGGTGGTGGACCCGGCGCAGCTGCTGGAGGGGATGAACGACCCGCAGCGCGAGGCGGTGCTGCACGCCGGCTCGCCGCTGCTGATCGTGGCCGGTGCCGGCTCCGGCAAGACCCGGGTGCTGACCCACCGGATCGCCCACCTGCTGGGTGCCCGCGGGGTGCAGCCCGGCGAGATCCTGGCGATCACCTTCACCAACAAGGCGGCCGGCGAGATGCGCGAGCGCGTCGAGGCGCTGGTCGGCCCGCGCGCCCGGGCCATGTGGGTGTCCACCTTCCACAGCGCCTGCGTGCGGATCCTGCGCCGCGAGTCCAAGCAGCTGGGCTTCACCTCCAGCTTCTCGATCTACGACTCGGCCGACTCCCAGCGGCTGATGTCGCTGGTCTGCCGCGACCTCGACCTGGACCCGAAGCAGTTCCCGCCGAAGTCCTTCACGGCGAAGGTCAGCAACCTGAAGAACGAGCTGATCGACGAGGAGACCTTCGCCGACCAGGCCGCCAACCCGATGGAGAAGAAGCTCGCCGAGGCGTACGCGCTCTACCAGCGGCGGCTGCGCGAGGCCAACGCGCTCGACTTCGACGACATCATCATGACGACGGTGAACCTGCTGCAGGCCTTCCCGGACGTCGCCGAGCACTACCGCCGCCGGTTCCGGCACATCCTGGTCGACGAGTACCAGGACACCAACCACGCCCAGTACACCCTGGTCCGCGAGCTGACCGGCGGCTCGGTGGCGGACGCCCCCAAGCGCACCGTGGACGGCGAGTTGGTGAACCCGGCGGCCGGGCGGCTGGCCGAGCTGCCGCCGGCCGAGCTGTGCGTGGTCGGTGACGCGGACCAGTCGATCTACGCCTTCCGCGGCGCGACCATCCGCAACATCCTCCAGTTCGAGGAGGACTACCCGAACGCCACCACGATCCTGCTGGAGCAGAACTACCGCTCCACCCAGACGATCCTGAGCGCCGCCAACGCCGTCATCGAGCGCAACGCCAACCGGCGCGAGAAGAAGCTCTGGACGGCCGGCGACCACGGCGAGAAGGTGGTCGGCTACGTCGCGGACGACGAGCACGGCGAGGCCCAGTTCATCGCCGACGAGATCGACCGGCTCACCGACAAGGGCGAGGCCAAGCCCGGCGACGTCGCGATCTTCTACCGCACCAACGCCCAGTCCCGGGTGTTCGAGGAGGTGTTCATCCGGGTCGGCCTGCCGTACAAGGTGGTCGGTGGGGTGCGCTTCTACGAGCGCAAGGAGGTCCGGGACGTCCTGGCGTACCTGCGGGTGCTCTCCAACCCCGAGGACACCGTGCCGCTGCGCCGGATCCTCAACGTGCCCAAGCGCGGCATCGGCGAGCGGGCCGAGGCGATGATCGACGCGCTGTCCGCGCGGGAGCGGATCTCCTTCGCCCAGGCACTCGTCCGGGTCGACGAGGCGTACGGGATGGCCGCGCGCTCGGCCAACGCGGTCAAGAAGTTCAACACCCTGATGGCCGGGCTGCGCCAGGTCGTCGAGTCGGGCGCGGGCCCGGCCGCGGTGCTGGAGGCCGTCCTGGAGGAGACCGGCTACCTGGCCGAACTCCAGGCCTCCACCGACCCGCAGGACGAGACCCGGGTGGAGAACCTGCAGGAACTCGCGTCGGTGGCGCTGGAGTACGAGCAGGACCCGGGTGAGCGGCCGGACGCCGGGGAGGACGGCGCGCCGCCGGTCGGCTCGCTGGCCGACTTCCTGGAGCGGGTCGCGCTGGTCGCCGACTCGGACCAGATCCCGGACGAGGACGAGGACGGGCAGGGCGTCATCACGATGATGACCCTGCACACCGCCAAGGGCCTGGAGTTCCCGGTGGTCTTCCTGACCGGGATGGAGGACGGGATCTTCCCGCACATGCGGGCGCTCAACCAGGTCAAGGAACTGGAGGAGGAGCGCCGGCTCGCGTACGTGGGCCTCACCCGGGCCCGCGAGCGGCTCTACCTGACCCGCTCGGTGCTGCGCAGCGCCTGGGGGCAGCCGGCCTACAACCCGGCCTCGCGGTTCCTGGAGGAGATTCCGGAGACGCTGGTCGAGTGGAAGCGGAAGGGGGCGGCCCAGGCGCCGGTCCAGCGAGGCTTCTCGTCGGGCTCGTCGGGTTCGTCCTGGGGCAAGTCCTCTTCCGCGGGCGGGAGTTCGCGCTCCTCCTCGTCCGGGTCGGCCTCGCCGAAGGCCGGCTGGGGGCAGACGGTGCGGCGCGGCGGCAAGGTCGTGGAGCGCGAGGTCGTCTCGCTGGCCGTCGGCGACCGGGTCACCCACGACACCTTCGGGCTGGGCACGGTGGTGGGCGTGACGGGCGTCGGCGACAACGCCCAGGCCGAGGTGGACTTCGGCTCCACCGGCCGCAAGCGGCTGGTGCTGCGCTACGCGCCGGTCGAGAAGTTGTAGCCGTCCGTCACCGAACTCCCGCCTGCGCGGCGGGAGTTCGGTGACGGACCGGAGGGCCTGCCCGGCGGATCTCGCCGGACGGGCCTCAGCGCGGGTCCAGCCCGTTCGAGAGGAACCAGGGCAGGGGGTCGACCGGACCGCTGCCCTGGGGTCTGACCTCGAAGTGCAGGTGCGGTCCGGTGCTGTTGCCGCTGCTGCCGACGAAGGCGATCACGTCGCCCTGCTTCACCGGCCCCTTGCGGACCTTGTACGCCCGCAGGTGGCAGTACCAGGCTTCGGTGCCGTCCGGCATCTTCAGTATCGACATGTAGCCGTAGAACGGGTTCCACTGCGTCCGGAGCGTCCCGTCGGTGACGGCGTACACCTCGGAACCGCCGTCCACCGGGAAGTCGATGCCGGTGTGGCGCCTGGCCCAGTGGGTGCCGGCCGCGCCGAACAGTTCGCCGAGGCCGTGCTGGGCCACCGGCATGACCACCTTGGGCTTGGCCGGTTCGGGCGTCGGGGTGGCGGTCGGGGTGGCGGTCGGCTGGCCGTCGCCGGGCTGGGCGGCGGTCAGTGGCTGCCGGGCGTCGCCGCGCGAGGCCTGGGCCTGGTCGGTGTTCGCGACCGCCTGCCGGGCCGCCTGCTCCGCGGCCGTCCGGTCGGGGGTGCCGGCCGCCGAGGCCTGCGGCGCCGTCTGGTCGGCCTGCTCCTGGACCACCACGGCGCCCGCCGCCCCGGCGACTCCGAGCGCGGCCACCGACGGGAGCGCGACCCGGAACAGTGCGGCCCGGGTGGCCGCCCTGGCGGCGCCGCGGCGCTGGGCGCGGGACTGCTCGCGGGCGGCGAGGCGCAGCTCCGCACGGGTCGGGCGGGCGGCTGCTTCGGGAGCCATCGGGGGCTGCCTCCTCGGTGGGCCTCGGGCACGTCATCGGGCGAGGTGAACAGCCGTGACTGTAGCCCTACGCTCCGTGCGCCGGAAAAACCGCCGGTTGTCAAGGGGTCGCACGGGGGTCTGCGCCGCGTCGGCACGGATGGTCCGCCGAGGGGCTTACTCGCTGGTAGCAAGGCCCGGAGCTGTGACTTTGCCCTCCTCTTGGGAGGCGGCTCGGCCAACCGGGCCGGGTGGCGCTAATCTCCCCTCAGGTCGGTTGGTTATCGACCGTTAACCGCACCCGTGGGCCCACAAGGTCCGGTCGGATGATGGACGACGAGGTCCAGGAGGCAGTCATGAGTGTGTCGGGGCCGATCCGTGTGGTGGTCGCCAAGCCGGGGCTCGACGGTCACGACCGTGGCGCCAAGGTCATCGCGCGCGCCCTGCGCGACGCCGGCATGGAGGTCATCTACACCGGGCTGCACCAGACGCCCGAGCAGGTGGTCGACACCGCGATCCAGGAGGACGCCGACGGCATCGGCCTGTCGATCCTCTCCGGCGCCCACATGACGCTCTGCGCGCGGGTGCTGGAGCTGCTGAAGGAACGCGACGCGGCGGACATCAAGGTCTTCTGCGGCGGGATCATCCCGCCCGAGGACATCGTCGAGCTCAAGGCGATGGGCGTCGCGGACATCTTCACCCCGGGCACGCCGACCCGGGACGTGGTGGCCTGGGTCGAGGCCAACCTGCGGGCGGCCGGCTGAGGTTCTGCCTGGCCCCGGGCCTGGCTCCGGGCCGGGTTCCGCCTGGGTTCGGGCCGGGTTCCGGCTGGATGCTCGGGCTGGGTTCGGGCGTCGAGCGGGCCGGTCCGTACGGTGGACCGGCCCGCTCGGGCGTTCCCGGCTCCCGGCTCCCGGCTCTTGGCTGCCGGCCCCGGGTGCCGTCGGCTCGTCGGCGGGCTCAGTTCGCCTGTGCCGTCAGCTCGTTCAGCATCGCGGCCCGGAAGCGCAGCGTCCCGGCCAGCCGGGCGAAGGTCTCCGACCAGGCGGAGTCGGGGGCGGCCTCGGCGGCCAGCTCCTCCACCGCGGCGGCCGTCCCGGGGGAGAGCGCGCGTTCCGTCATCCCCAGCACCCCGCTGTGGCTCCACGGGTACGCGCCGGAGGTGGCGGCCCGGGCCAGCGCCGCCACCACGGCGGTGGACAGCGGCGGCGTCCACGGGGTGGCGCAGGCACCGAGCAGTTGGAAGGCCTCGCCCAGGCCGTGCACCTCGATGAAGGCGGCCGTCCAGGCGGCCCGCTCCTCGGCCGGGAGGACGGCCAGCAGCTTCGCCGGGGCACCGGTGACCCGCGCGCCGCGGGCCCGGCCGGCGCCCCGGGTCGACGGGACGGGGGCCGGGCCGAGCAGCGCCCTGGCCCAGTCCGCGTCGTGCTGGCGCACGGCGGCGCGGGCCCAGGCCTCGCGCAGGTCGTCGGCCCAGCTGCTGCTGGTCTCGTCCACACTGTCGCCGACCCGCAGCGCGAGCAGCTGCTCGGGCGTCAGTCCGGTGCTCTCGGACCAGTCCGCCAGCGGCGTGGCGGCCACCACCTCGCCGAACCACCAGGCCCGTTCGCCGCGCCCGGTGGGGGACTTGGGGGCGATGCCGTCCCGCTGCATCCGTTCGTCGCACTCGGCGGGCGGGGTGACCAGCAGGTGGGTGCCGCTCCCGGCGAGCCGGACGGCGGCCCGGGCCCGCTCGGCCATCCGCCGGGCGAGGGCCGAGCCGGGCAGGGTGGAGAGCAGTTCGGCGGCGGTGGCGCGGACGTTCTTGCTGCGGTCGCCGAGGGCGGCCTCCAGGAAGGGTTCGTCGGCGAGGGAGAGACCGTCCTGGAGGGCGTCCAGGAAGAGCAGCCGGTCCTCGGCGCGTTCGGTCGGCCAGGTGGTGCGCAGCAGCTCCAGGCCGGCGGCCGGGTCGCGGCGGCGCAGCAGGGTGAGATGGGTGACCCGCTCGGCGAACAGGCCCTCGTGCCACGGACGGTGGTCGGGCGAGTCGGCCTGGCCGGCCGTGCCGGCGGCGTCGGCCGGGGCGGCCGGCTCGGGCGTGCCGGTGCGCAGTACGAACCGCCAGTCGGGGTTCTGCGCGGCCAGCCAGCGGCCGAGCGGACCGGCCAACGCGACGGCGTCGGGCCGCAGTTCGCTGCGCGCGCGGGCTGCGTCGAGTAGCCCGGGTATCAGCGCGGCGGGCGGCCGCAGGCCCTCGGCCCGGGCGGTGGCGAGCCACTGCGGCAGCAGCTCGGCCAGGTTGGCCAGGGTGCCGCCGCCGCTGCCCCCGGCGCGCCCGGCCAGCAGGACGGCCAGCCGGCGGGCGGCGGCCTCGGGCAGCTCCGGGCGCCGGTCCTCGGGCGCGGGCGGCCCGAGTGGCTCGGTGGCCGGTACGGGCAGGGCGCCGGCCCGGCGGCGGACGGTGGCCAGCGCGGCCAGCTCCAGCAGCGCGGTGGCCGGGTCGGAGCGGTCCACGGCGTCGGCGAGCGGCAGCCCGGTGGCGGGCAGCGGGCGCCGGTCGGTGCCGAGCAGGGCGCTGGTCCGTAGGGGCTCCCACGGGTCCTGGGTGATCGTCATCGTCGGTGCTCCTAAACGGAAGTGAGGCCGACCGGTCGGTGTTCGGCGGTCCAGGCGGTGACCGGGGCGAAGCCCTGGTGGCCGTACTCGCCGAAGACCGTCAGCGGGCGGCCGGTGGAGACCGCGGCCAGCCGCCACAGCGCCGCCTCCGGGACGGCCGAGGGGCGGACCGGGGCGGTGTGGTGGCCGTCCGTCAGGTGCCAGCCGTCCGGTGTGCGGACCGGGACGACCCCGGCGAGCACGGTCGGCCAGCTGTCCAGCCACGGGTCGTCGGCCACCGCGGTGCCGTACTCGGCGACCGCCTCGGCGACGGTGAGCCCGGCGGGCGGGGCGGCCGGGCCGGCCTCGGGGGGGCCGTAGCGGGTGCCGAGCGCGGCGCGCAGCGGGCGGGCGCCGGGGTGGTAGCCGAGTTCGGCCTCCAGCAGGTGGCCGGTGGGCAGGGTGAGGTCGGGGGCCTGGCCGGGGCGGCCGAAGGCCAGCAGCAGGGCGTGGCGGCCGGTCTTGGCGCCGCGCAGCCAGACCCGGCGGGTGGTGAGCCGTTCGTCGGCGCCCCCCTCCATCGGCACTGTGCGGCTGCCGAGCACCAGCCAGCGGTCCCGGACGGTCGGCCCGGAGAGCACCTCGGCGGCGTCCAGGGTGTAGCCGACCCGGGCGCGGACGGTGGCGGCCAGGTCGGGCGGCAGCTCGTCGAGCCGGGTGGCGGCGGTGGCGAGCAGGTGCAGCATCGCGTACTCCGCCAGCAGCC
This sequence comes from Kitasatospora sp. NPDC127060, assembly GCF_042724935.1. NCBI lineage: Bacteria > Bacillati > Actinomycetota > Actinomycetes > Kitasatosporales > Streptomycetaceae > Kitasatospora > Kitasatospora sp. NPDC127060. The sequence continues at coordinate 14,668 of NZ_JBHXEG010000026.1, read as the reverse complement.
GGTCCTCCGGCAGGGTGTCCAACTCCCTTACCCGGGCGGCCAGCCCGGAGGCCTGGGCGTCGACCATCCGGGCCGCGACCTCCTCCCAGGGGCCGGCCGTGGACTGGTCGGCCAGGCCGTGCCGGATCCGGTCGGCCAGCCGCAGCCGCAGCTCGGCCGCGCCGGCCGCGACCCGGGCCCCGCGCTTCTCGGCCCGGCGGCGGGCGGCCTCCGGGTCGACCGGGGTGGCGGCGCGCTTCTCGGCGCGCTCCCGCCGGGCCCGGAGCCACTCGTCGGCCCAGTCGGCGGGCTCGCCGGACGGCACGGCCTCGGGGGCGCCGCTCCACAGCAGGAGGAGCCCGAGCGCGTGCTTGCACGGGAACTTCCGGCTGGGGCAGCTGCACTGGTAGGCGGGCGTGGCGAGTTCGATCACGGTGCGGTAGGGCGTGCGGCCGCTGCCCCGGCACTCGCCCCAGAGCGCGGCGCCGTCGGTGCCCGTCCCGGACCAGGGCGCGGGCGAGGACAGCTTGCCCGCGGCCTTCTGCGACGCGCCGTCAGGGGCCAGGGACAGGACGTGTTCGGTGCTCCAGCGTTCCTCCATGCGACCGACCGTAGGCGGGGGCACTGACAGTGGCTGACTGCCCGTCGCACGGCCGTCCGTCGGACTGTCAGTGCCGCGTTGCAAGGTGGTTCCCACAGGCCGGGACGCCGACCTGGCTCCCCTGGAGCGTGTCCTTCCGAGCTTCGCCGAGCCCGTGGCGACCCGGCCGGACGCGCCCCCGATCACCCTGCCGCCCGGGCACCCGTACGCCCGGCGGCCGACCTCAAGGAGCCCCCATGACCGACGTTCTGCGGCAGCACGCCGAGGACGCCTTCGCCGGCGAACTGGCCGCGCTGGCCGCGCAGGACGACCGTCCGCGCCCCGAGCGCTGGAAGCTGTCGCCGTGGGCCGTGGCGACGTACCTGCTCGGCGGCGAGCTGCCCGACGGCACCCGGATCACCCCCAAGTACATCGGCCCGCGCCGGATCGTCGAGGTCGCCGTCACCACCCTGGCGACGGACCGCGCGCTGCTGCTGCTCGGCGTGCCCGGCACCGCGAAGACCTGGGTGTCCGAGCACCTGGCCGCCGCGATCAGCGGCGACTCCACGCTGCTGGTGCAGGGCACCGCCGGCACCCCCGAGGAGGCCGTCCGGTACGGCTGGAACTACGCCCAACTGCTCACCCACGGCCCCAGCCGGGACGCCCTGGTGCCCTCGCCGCTGATGCGGGCGATGGCGGACGGCAAGATCGCCCGGATCGAGGAGCTCACCCGCATCCCGGCCGACGTGCAGGACAGTCTGATCACCATCCTGTCCGAGAAAACCCTGCCGGTACCGGAGTTGGGCGGCGAGACCCAGGCCGTGCGCGGCTTCAACGTGATCGCCACCGCCAACGACCGCGACCGCGGCGTCAACGAGCTGTCCAGCGCGCTGCGCCGCCGCTTCAACACGGTGGTGCTGCCGCTGCCCGGCTCGCTGGACGAGGAGGTCGACATCGTCACCCGCCGGGTCGGCCAGCTCGGCCGCTCCCTCGACCTGCCCGAACTGCCGGGCGGTGCCGAGGAGATCAGGCGGGTGGTGACGGTCTTCCGCGAGCTGCGGGCCGGCCTCACCGTGGACGGCCGGACGAAGGTCAAGACCCCGAGCGGCACCCTCTCCACCGCCGAGGCGATCTCGGTGGTGACCAACGGCCTCGCCCTGGCCACCCACTTCGGCGACGGCGTGCTGCGCGCCGGGGACGTGGCGGCCGGCATCCTCGGTGCCGTCGTCCGCGACCCGGTGGCCGACCGGGCCGTGTGGCGCGAGTACGTCGAAGGGGTGGTGCGCGAGCGCGACGGCTGGAAGGACTTCTACCGCGCGGCCCGCGAGGTGACGGCGTGACCTCGGAGGTCGCCCTGCTGGGCATCCGGCACCACGGGCCCGGCTCGGCCCGGGCGGTCGCGGCGGCGCTGGCGCAGTGGCAGCCGGACGCGGTGCTGATCGAGGGCCCGCCGGAGGCCGACGCCGTCGTGCACCTCGCCGCCGAGAAGGACCTGGTGCCGCCGGTCGCCCTGCTCGCCCACGCGGTGGACGACCCGGCGCGGGCCGCGTTCTGGCCGTACGCCGAGTTCTCCCCGGAGTGGGTGGCGATCCGGTACGCCGTGGACCGCGACCTGCCGGTCCACTTCATCGACCTGCCCGCCGCCCACGGCTTCGCGCCCGTCCCCCGGGAGGACGCCGAGGAGGCCGCCGACGACGTGCCCGCCGACGACCTGCCCGCCGACGACCTGCCCGCCGACCCGCTGGCCCTGCTCGCCGAGGCCGCCGGCCACGACGACGCGGAGCGCTGGTGGGAGGACGTGGTCGAGCACCGCGCCCCCGGCGCGGACGCGCTGGCCCCGTTCGCCGCCGTCGCCGAGGCGATGGCCGCATTGCGCGCCGAGGGCCTCGGCGAGTCCCGCCGGGACGAGCTGCGCGAGGCCCACATGCGCCAGCGGATCCGGGCCGCCCGGCGCGCCGGGTACGGCCGGATCGCCGTGGTCTGCGGCGCCTTCCACGTGCCCGCGCTGGCGGCGATGCCCACCGTCGCCCACGACAGGGCGCTGCTCGCCGGCCTGCCGAAGAAGGTGCGGACGGACATCACCTGGATCCCGTGGACGCACCGCCGGCTCTCCCAGGCGGCCGGTTACGGCGCGGGCATCCAGTCGCCCGGCTGGTACCACCACCTGTTCACCGCCGTGGGCGACCCGGTGCCGCGTTGGCTGACCCGGGCCGCCGACCTGCTGCGCGCTGAGGACCACCCGGTCTCCTCCGCCCATGTCATCGAGGCGGTCCGGCTCGCCGAGACCCTCGCCGTCCTGCGCGGCCGCCCGCTGGCCGGGCTGACCGAGACCCTGGACGCCGTCCGCGCGGTGCTCTGCGACGGCTCGGACGTCGCCCTGGAGCTCGTCCGGGACCGCCTGGTGGTCGGCGACGCGCTCGGCGAGGTGCCGGACGCCGCCCCGGCGGTGCCGCTGCAGCGCGACCTCGCCCGGCTGCAGCGCTCGCTGCGGCTCAAGCCGGAGGCGGCGCCCCGGGACCTCGACCTCGACCTGCGCAAGGACACCGACGCGGCCCGCTCCCGGCTGCTGCACCGGCTGCGGCTGCTGGGCGTCGAGTGGGGCGTGCCGGCCCGTTCCGCGGTCAACTCCACCGGCACCTTCCGGGAGAGCTGGCGGTTGTGCTGGCAGCCCGAGTTCGCGGTCCGGATCGCCGAGGCCGCCCAGTGGGGCACCACGGTGGCGGAGGCCGCCGTCAACAAGGCGGTCGGCACCGCCCGTGCCGCTGTCGAACTCGCCGAGCTGACCGGCCTGGTGGAGACCTGCCTGCTGGCCGGACTCTCCGGTGCGCTGCCCGCAGTGATGCGGGTGCTCGCCGACTGCGCGGCCCTGGACACCGATGTCGCGCACCTGGCCGGCGCACTGCCCGCGCTGGTCCGCGCGCTGCGCTACGGCGATGTGCGCGGCACCGACCACGGCGCGCTCGCCGAAGCCGCGGAGGGCCTGGCCGAGCGGGTCTGCGTCGGACTGCCGCCCGCCTGCGTCGGGTTGGACGCCGAGAGCGCGACGGCGATGCGGGCCCGGATCGACGAGGTGCACGGCGCGATCGCCCTGCTCGCCCCGGACACCGCCACCGCCGGCACCGCCGAGGCCGCCGCCGGGCCCGACGAGGGCCTGCCCGCCCGCTGGGCCGCCGCCCTGGGCTCGCTGGCCCGCCGCGAGCCCGCCGGGGGGCCCGCCACCGGCGCCCCCGGTCTGCTGCGCGGCCGCGCCGTGCGGCTGCTGCTGGACGACGGCCGGCTGGACTCCGAGGAGGCCGGCCGGAGGCTGCGCCTGGTGCTGTCGACGGCCAACGCCCCGGCGGACGCGGCCGGTTGGGTCGAGGGCTTCCTCACCGGCGGCGGCGCCCTGCTGCTGCACGACCCCCGGCTGCTCGCCCTGCTGGACGAGTGGCTCAGTGGGGTCGGCGGCGAGGTCTTCACCGATGTCCTGCCCCTGCTGCGGCGCACCTTCGCCGGCCTGGAGGCGGGCGTGCGCACCGCCATCGGCGGCCGGGTCGCGGCCGGCCCGCTGGGCGCGGCCCCGGCGGCGCCCGAGGCGACCGGCGAGCTCGACCGGGAGCGCGCCGACGCCGCCGTCCCGGTGCTGGCCCTGCTGCTCGGCGTCCGGCCGTTGATCCCGCGCCAGGCCACCGGCCGCAACACCTGACCCCCGCCGTCCGAGGAGGATCCGATGGCAGCGACCCCGACCGACGAACGCCCGACCGACGAACGCCCGGCCGACGAACGGCTGCGCCGCTGGCGCCTGGTACTGGGCGGCGAGGCCGACGGCACCGGCCGCACCCTGCGCGGCCGTGACGCCGCGATGGACGGCGCCCTCGCCGCGCTCTACCGGGGCACCCCCGAGGAGGGCGCCCGCGCGCCCCGCGGCGGTCGCCGCAGTGCCGGGCTGGGCGGCTCGGCCCCGCAGGTGGCCCGCTGGCTGGGCGACATCCGCGAGTACTTCCCGTCCACCGTGGTCCAGCTGATGCAGCATGACGCGATCACCCGGCTCGGCCTGGACCGGCTGCTGCTGGAGCCGGAGACGCTGGAGGCCGTCGAGCCGGACGTGCACCTGGTCGGCACCCTGCTGTCGCTCAAGCACGCGCTGCCCGAGACCACCCGGGAGTCCGCCCGGGCCGTGGTCGGCAAGGTGGTCGCCGATCTGGAGCGCCGGCTCGCCGACCGGACCAGGGCCACCCTGGGCGGCGCCCTGGACCGCAGCGCCCGGGTGAACCGGCCGCGCCACCGGGACATCGACTGGGACCGGACGATCCGGGCCAACCTGAAGAACTACCTGCCCGAGCACGGCACCGTCGTGCCCGAGCGGCTGGTCGGCTACGCCCGCGCCCAGCGCGCGGTGAAGAAGGACGTCGTCCTCTGCGTCGACCAGTCCGGCTCGATGGCGCCGTCGGTCGTCCACTCGGCGGTGTTCGGCGCGGTGCTGTCCTCGATGCGCACCCTGGACACCCGGCTGGTGGTCTTCGACACCTCGGTGGTCGACCTCACCGAGCAGCTGACCGACCCGGTCGACGTCCTGTTCGCCACCCAGCTCGGCGGCGGCACCGACATCAACCGGGCGCTCGCCTACTGCCAGTCGAAGATCACCCGGCCCTCCGAGACCATCGTGGTGCTGATCAGCGACCTCTACGAGGGCGGCATCCGGGACGGCATGCTGCGGCGGGTCGCCGCGATGAAGGCGGCCGGGGTCCAGTTCATCGCGCTGCTCGCGCTCTCCGACGAAGGGGCGCCGGCCTACGACCACGCCCATGCCGCCGCCCTGGCCGCACTGGGCGCCCCGGCCTTCGCCTGCACCCCGGACGCCTTCCCCGAGATCATGGCGGCGGCGATCGAGAAGCGCCCGATCCCCGGGCACCTGATCAAGGGGGCTGACCAGGGAGTGTGACGAGTTCACCCGGGCGGGTGAAGTCGCCCGATCGGCGGACGGGCCGTCCGGGCCGGTCTGTGACGGTTCTCACCCAAGCCGGACAGGGCCCCGGGCGGAACGGGCCCGTCCCACGGGGATAACCTGCCAGACGGACGTGACGCGCGTGTTGATTGACGTGTGCGCCCGGGGCTGTGCGGGCCGCAAGGCCGTACCTCTGCGTACCCGCACCGCTTCGACGACCCGCAGCGAAGATCCTGCCGTGGCACGCTCGTAGAGACACAATCCGCGACCACGAACAAGGACAAACACGTGGACCTGTTCGAGTACCAGGCGAGGGACCTCTTCGCCAAGCACGGCGTGCCCGTGCTTGACGGCGATGTCATCGAGACCGCCGCAGACGCTGCCGCCATCGCGGAGCGCTTCGGCGGCCGTGCCGTCGTCAAGGCTCAGGTGAAGGTGGGTGGCCGAGGCAAGGCCGGTGGCGTCAAGCTCGCCGCCGACCCGGCGGACGCCGTCGCCAAGGCCGAGCAGATCCTCGGCATGGACATCAAGGGCCACACCGTTCACAAGGTGATGCTGGCCCAGACCGCGGACATCAAGGACGAGTACTACGTCTCGTTCCTGCTGGACCGCACCAACCGCACCTTCCTGGCCATGGCCAGCGTCGAGGGCGGCGTGGAGATCGAGGTCGTCGCCGAGGAGAACCCCGACGCGCTCGCCAAGATCCCGGTCGACGCCAACGAGGGCTGCACCCCGGAGAAGGCCGCCGAGATCGTCGCCGCGGCGAAGTTCCCGGCGGAGGTCGCCGACCAGGTCGCCGAGGTCCTGCAGAAGCTGTGGAAGGTCTTCATCGCCGAGGACGCCCTCCTCGTCGAGGTCAACCCGCTGATCAAGTCCGGCGAGGGCAAGATCATCGCGCTCGACGGCAAGGTCTCCCTGGACGAGAACGCGGACTTCCGCCAGCCCGAGCACGAGGCCCTGGAGGACAAGGCCGCGGCCAACCCGCTGGAGGCCGCCGCCAAGGCCAAGGGCCTGAACTACGTCAAGCTCGACGGCCAGGTCGGCATCATCGGCAACGGCGCGGGCCTCGTCATGAGCACCCTCGACGTGGTCGCCTACGCCGGTGAGAAGCACGGCGGCGTCAAGCCGGCCAACTTCCTCGACATCGGTGGCGGCGCCTCGGCCGAGGTCATGGCGAACGGCCTGGAGATCATCCTGGGCGACCCCGACGTCAAGTCGGTCTTCGTCAACGTCTTCGGTGGCATCACCGCCTGTGACGCGGTCGCCAACGGCATCGTGCAGGCCCTCGCGCTCCTGGAGAGCAAGGGCGAGAACGTCAGCAAGCCGCTGGTCGTCCGCCTGGACGGCAACAACGCGGAGCTGGGTCGCAAGATCCTCGACGACGCCAACCACCCGCTGGTCCAGCGCGTGGACACCATGGACGGTGCGGCCGACCGCGCCGCCGAGCTGGCCAACAAGTAAGGAAGGGGACTTAACACCATGGCTATCTTCCTTACCAAGGACAGCAAGGTCATCGTCCAGGGCATGACCGGCGCCGAGGGCATGAAGCACACCCGCCGCATGCTCGCCTCCGGCACCCAGATCGTCGGCGGTGTCAACCCGCGCAAGGCCGGCACCACGGTCGACGTCGACGGCACCGAGATCCCGGTCTTCGGCTCCGTCGCCGAGGCCATGAAGGAGACCGGCGCCGACGTCTCCGTCCTCTTCGTGCCGCCGGCCTTCACCAAGGCCGCCGTCGTCGAGGCCATCGACGCCGAGATCCCGCTGGCCGTCGTCATCACCGAGGGCGTTCCGGTGCACGACACCGCCGCCTTCTGGGCGTACGCCGGTTCGAAGGGCAACAAGACCCGGATCATCGGCCCGAACTGCCCCGGCCTGATCAGCCCCGGACAGTCGAACGCCGGCATCATCCCGGCCGACATCACCACCTCCGGCAAGATCGGTCTGGTCTCGAAGTCGGGCACCCTGACCTACCAGCTCATGTACGAGCTGCGCGACATCGGCTTCTCCTCGGCCGTGGGCATCGGCGGTGACCCGGTCATCGGGACCACCCACATCGACGCCCTCAAGGCCTTCCAGGAGGACCCGGAGACCGAGATCATCGTCATGATCGGTGAGATCGGTGGCGACGCCGAGGAGCGTGCCGCGGCCTACATCGCCGAGCACGTCACCAAGCCGGTCGTCGGCTACGTCGCGGGCTTCACCGCCCCCGAGGGCAAGACCATGGGCCACGCCGGCGCCATCGTCTCCGGCTCCTCGGGCACCGCCCAGGCGAAGAAGGAGGCCCTCGAGGCCGCCGGTGTCAAGGTCGGCAAGACGCCGTCCGAGACCGCCCGCCTGGCCCGCGAGATCATCGCCGGCTGACCCAGGTCACCCGCGCGGTGAGCGCCCCCGCCCTCCTCGGGCGGGGGCGCTCGCCGTTTCCGGAGCCGGGGCGTGCCTCAGCGTGTGGGCCCGGTGCCGCAGGGCAGCGGGGACCAGCTCGGGCACGCCGCCGGGTCCTGCTGCGGGGGCGGGGCGGCGCCCCGGGCCGCGACCGGCAACTCCCAGCGGGCGACCGCCTGCGCCTGCGGCTCCGCCACCACCGCCGCCAGCCCGGGCGCCGGACTGCACCACAGGCTGCTGATGCCGTTCGGCGCCCCGCCCGGAAGCAGCGGCACACCCGGCTCGGCCACCTCCGCGGTCGGGGCCGGCACGCACAGCGCGGGGACCGGCGGCTCCGGCCGGTGGAACAGCGCCGCCGGGCGCAGCCCCGCGAGCGTCGCCACCGTGGCCCCGCCCACCGCCACGGTCAGCAGCACCGCCGCGCCCGTCCGGCTCGCCGTCCCCAGCCGGTGCTTGGCCCGCAGCACCGGCACCGGCGCCCGCGGCGGCTCCGGGCAGCCCCGGACCGCCGCCCGGTGCAGCAGCCTGCTCAGCCCGTCCGCGAACCCCGGCGCCGCCGGGTCCGGCCCCACCAGCTCCGGCACCCACTGGGCCAGCGCCGCCCGGGCCGCCCACACCCGCCCCTCGGCCGCCGCCTGCGTGGACTCCACCTCCACCGCGATCGCCGCCGCCGGCAGCCCCAGCCCGTCGTGCAGCAGCAGCGCCCGGCGCTGCGGCCGGGACAGTCGGCGCAGGGCCTTCAGCAGCGCCTTGTCCCGGTCGGTCAGCCGGTCGTGGTCCGGCAGCACCGACTGCGCCTCGTCGGCCGGCCGCACCCGGATCCGCCGGTGCGGCAGCGTCCACGCGTGCACCCGCCGGGGACCGCCCCGCCGCCACGGCGACAGCGCCAGTTCGCAGGCCCGCACCCGCACCCAGCCCTCCGGGTCCCCCGAGCCGACCACCCCGCCCCAGTCCTGCCGGGCGTCCCCGAAGGCCCGGCGCACACAGTGCACCGCCCGGTGCCGGCACGCCGTCAGGAGGAACACCTGCTGCACCAGCCGGGTGTGCGCGCCCTCGTACAACTCCTCGAAGCTCTCGGTCAGGTCCCGCCCGTGGCCCGCCTCGGTGAGCGCCTGGCTGATCCGCTCGCGGGCGTCGGCGGTGTCGCGCTCGGCGGTGTCGCGCTCGGCGGTGTCGCGCTCGGTCGGGGCGACGACCGGGGTCGAGGCCGGGCCCGGCGGAGTCTTGCGTTCGGCCCCGGCCGGGCCGCGTGCCGCGTCGGGCGACGGTACGGCCGGCGTGGCCTTGGCCTTGATCTGGGCCCGGGCCTTGGCCTCGGCGGGGGCCGGGGCTGCGGTCCGCCTCCCGGCCCGGTCGGCGGCCGTGTCGTGGCCGTCGCGCCCGGCGGCCTTGTCCGTGCCGCGTCCGGCGGGGCGCTGCTCCTTCCGCGCGTCCTTCCGCGCGGCGACGGCGGGGGGCGCCTTCGGCCCGGGGCGGGCCTTGGACGGCGGGCGGGTGCCCCCGTCCGTCGGCCGTACGGCCGCTGGGGTGGCCGGGGCGCCGGGTTCGCCGTCGGCCGTCGGCCGGCCGGTGCCGGGCTCTCCGGTGGTCGGGGTGGTCTGTGTCATGCCGCTGCGTTCTCCCGGGGCTGTGGGGGTCACTCGCGTGCGGTTGGGGTCGGCGGGGGCGGCCGGGGGGCGCCGGCCCGGGCCGGTGGGGGGTGCGGTTCCGAGCAGGGCGATGGCGGCGGCCTCGGTGGGGCAGCCGAGTTTGCGCATGGCCCGGTGGAGATAACTGCGGGCGGTCGTGGGGGTGACGCCGAGTGCGGCGGCGGTTTGGTCGAGGCCGTGGCCCGCGGCCAGGTGGGCGAGGGTCTCGGCCTCACGGGGGGTCAGCTTCCGCAGCGGGTCGGCGGCTCGGGTGGGGGGCGTGGTCATCAGACGCTCCTGGCCGGGGCGGCGGCGGCTTGGGGGCAGGGTCTGAAAAGGCGCATAAGACAATAATCTGGGACACGGCGGCGGTTTGCTGGTTCACGGGGCATGGCGAGTCGCCTTGGCACCATGAGGCGCATGACGCAGCTGATGGGCCGTCCGGTCCTGCAAGTGCCGGGCGAATTGGGTGGACGCCCGGTGCTGGCCGACCTGTTGGCGGGGGTGCGGACGGCGCTGGTCGGCCTGGCGGTGGTCGGGGTGCCGGTGCTGGGGCTCTGGGTGGCGACGCCGTACGCGGACTCGGACGCGGCCGGAGCCACCCGGTTGGCGGGTGCCCTCTGGCTGCTCGGGCACGGCGCGCCGGTCCTGCGCGGGGGAGCGGACGCCCCGCTGACGGTCACTCCGCTGCTGCTCGGCGCCCTGGCGGTGGTGCGGCTGTACCGGGCGGGGGCCGGGGTGGCGGCGCGGCGCGGGCTGCGCTCGCGCTGGGGCGGCCCGGTGGCGCTGTGGGCGGGGTACTGCGCGGTGGCGGCGGCGGTGGCGCTGCACTGTACGGGGACCGGGCTGTTCCGCAGCCGGGTGCTGCCGGACCTCCTGGCGGTGGCCCTGCTGGCCGGGCTGGCGACGGCGGCCGGCGTACGGTCCGTCGAGCCGGGGGGTCCGGGCGCCGAGCCGCTGTTCGACCGGCTCCCGCCGGGCTGGCGGCCGACCGGCGGCACCGCCGTGGTGGTCCGGGCGGCGGGTGCGGCCGGGGCGGGCCTGGTCGCGGCGGGCGGGCTGCTGGTGGCGGTGGCGGCGGTGCTGGACGCGGTGTTCGGCGGGGGGCGGGGGATGGCGCTGCTCGGCGGCGGGCCGGCCGCGCTGGCCGGGCTGCTGCTGCTCACCGTGGTGCTGCTGCCGAACGCGGTGCTGTGGGGCGCGGCGTACGCGCTGGGCGCCGGCTTCGAGGTCGGCGCCGGCTCGCTGGTGTCGCCGGTCGGCGCGCGGCTCGGTCCGGTGCCGGACTTCCCGCTGTTCGCCCTGCTGCCCCAGGAGGGCCCGGGCGGCTGGAGACTGGCGGCGCTGCTGCTGCCGCTGCTGGCGGGGCTGGTGCCGGCCGTCCTGCTGGGCCGGGCGGCGGCGGGGGGCCGGACCTCCGCCGAGCCGTGGCCGCCCGCCGCGACGGTGACGGCGGCGCTGGCCGCCGCGGCGCTGCTGGGCGCCGGGGCGACGGTGCTGGGCTGGCTGGCGGGCGGGGCGCTGGCGGCGGAGCGGATGGCCCGGCTGGGGCCGGTGCCGTGGTGGACGGGCCTGGCGGCGGCCGGCTGGCTGGCCCTGGTGGCGGTGCCGGGCGCCCTGCTGGTCCGCCACCGCGTGCTCGGCCCGGTGGGGCCCGGGCGCGCGGCGGACGGCACGGGCGCGGACGACGCCGAGGCCGACCTCAACGCGCCGGCGTTCGTGCCGGGCGCCTACGCCCGGCTCACGCTCCGGGCTCGCCGGAGCGTGCTGGAGCTGCGCGCCGGTGCGTACGCCGTGGTGCTTCGGCTGGGCGGCCGGCCCCCCACCGACTGACCGGGCCGGTCGGCCCCTACTCGGCGTTCCCGGCGAAGTCCACGTACCACTGGGGCGCGTACCGGTCGCAGTTCTCGGCGCCGACGTTGGTCAGCGAGTCCTGCACGCAGGTGACGTAGTCCTTGTAGTAGACGCCGAGCCCGATCACCGAGGTGGCGACCACCACGGTCATCGCGCCGGTGAGGATCCCGGCGAGCGCGGCCGGGGTGAGCGGGTTGGGCGCCGGGATCCCGGCGGGGCCGACGCCGCCGGCGGGGGCGGGGGCGGGGGCGGCGGGCCGCTTGGCCCGCAGCGCGCCGATGCCCCAGGCGATGCCGAGCAGTCCGACCAGCAGGGCGATCCAGTGGAAGCCCGCGAACAGGCAGACCAGGGCGAAGGGCCCGGCCAGTGCGGCGTTGCGGGCCTTGCGGTGGACCGGGTCGGTCGGGTCGAGGCGGGGCGGCTGCGGGGCCTGGGGGCGCCGGCCGGGGCCGCCGTCGCCGGAGCCTTGGCCCCACGGGGGCGGGAGCGGGGGGCGGTCGCCGGACTGGTCGCCGCCCTGGCCGGCCGGGTGCCCGCGGTCGCCGTCCGGGCCCTGGCCGGGCCAGGGGTTGCGGGGGCGCCACGGCTGGTCCGGGGCGTCCGCGGGCGGCGGCGCGAAGGGGTTGCGCTCGTCGGTGTCGTCGCCGCTGCTCATGGGTTCAGCCGTTCCTTCTCGGTCGGGGCTCGTTCGGGGGCCGCCCGGGAGCGGTCTTCCCCGCCCCAATGATCCCGCAAGCGTTCGAGAGCCCGGTGGGGGCCTGCCCGGACCCGCGCGGGCCGCGGGCAACTCCGGCGCGGCGGGCCGAGGAGATCCCCGTCTCAACTACGCGCGTAGCGCCGCAGGGAGGGTGCCGGGGCTCTCCGACCAGCCGTTATCGTGGTGACGGTCAGCAGCTCACCCAGGTTCCCGGGGCCCGCGTCGCGGCGGGTTCTCCTGGTGTTCCCCCTCGCTCGACCTGCCGTTCGTAGTGGCCCCACCGCCGGTGGACGTACCAGCGGGCGGCGCCCGACCTACGGAGAATCGCGCAGTGGCCGCCGCCCCCGCCCAGCTCTTCCCGCCCCGTACGCCCGGACCGGCCCGCCTGGTGGTGCTGGTCTCCGGCTCCGGTACCAACCTGCAGGCACTGATCGACGCCGTCGCCGACCCGGCCTACGGCGCCGAGATCCTGGCCGTGGGCGCGGACCGGGACGGGATCGTCGGGCTGGAGCGCGCCGAGCGGGCGGGCCTGCCGACCTTCGTCCACCGGGTGAAGGACTTCGCGGACCGCGCCGACTGGGACCGCGCGCTGACCGCCTCCGTCGCCGCCCACCAGCCCGACCTGGTGGTCACGGCCGGCTTCATGAAGATCCTCGGCCCCGAGTTCATCGCGGCCTTCGCCGGACGGATCGTCAACACCCACCCCGCACTGCTGCCCGCCTTCCCCGGCGCCCACGGCGTCACCGACGCGCTCGCGTACGGGGTCAAGGTCACCGGCTGCACCGTCCACCTGGTCGACGCCGGCGTGGACACCGGGCCGATCATCGCGCAGGGCGTCGTCGAGGTCGTCGACGCCGACCACGCCGATGGCGGCGACGCGCTGCACGAGCGCATCAAGACTGTCGAGCGCAAGCTGCTCGTCGACGTCGTGGGCCGGCTGGCCCGCGAAGGTCACCGCATCGAGGACCGAAAGGTATGGATTCCGGCATGAGTGCCAGCTCCACCACGCCCCCCGTTTCGGAGAACATCCGTCCGATCCGTCGCGCGCTGATCAGCGTGTACGACAAGACCGGTCTGGAGGAGCTGGCCCAGGGCCTGCACGCCGCCGGGGTCGCCATCGTCTCCACGGGCTCCACGGCCGGCCGGATCGCCGCCGCCGGCGTCCCGGTGACCGAGGTCTCCGAGCTGACCGGCTTCCCGGAGTGCCTGGACGGCCGGGTGAAGACGCTGCACCCCCGGGTGCACGCCGGCGTGCTCGCCGACCTGCGCCTGGAGTCGCACCGCGCCCAGCTGGCCGAGCTCGGCGTCGAGCCCTTCGACCTGGTCGTGGTGAACCTCTACCCGTTCAAGGCCACCGTCGCCTCGGGCGCCACCCCGGACGAGTGCGTCGAGCAGATCGACATCGGCGGCCCGAGCATGGTCCGCGCCGCCGCCAAGAACCACCCCTCGGTGGCCGTCGTGGTCGACCCGGCCCGCTACGCCGACGTGCTGACGGCCGTCCGCGAGGGCGGTTTCGACCTGGCCACCCGCAAGCGCCTGGCCGGTGCCGCGTTCGCCCACACCGCCGCCTACGACGTGGCCGTCGCCTCCTGGTTCGAGGCCGGCTACGCCCCCAGCGACGAGCGGTTCCCCGAGTTCCTGGGCGCCACCTGGGAGCGGCAGAACGTGCTGCGCTACGGCGAGAACCCGCACCAGGGCGCCGCGCTGTACAGCGACGGCACCGGCGGCCTGGCCGGCGCGCAGCAGCTGCACGGCAAGGAGATGTCGTACAACAACTACGTCGACACCGACGCCGCCCGCCGCGCCGCGTACGACCACGCCGAGCCGACCGTCGCGATCATCAAGCACGCCAACCCGTGCGGCATCGGCACCGCCGCCGACGTGGTCGAGGCGCACCGCAAGGCGCACGAGTGCGACCCGGTCTCCGCGTACGGCGGCGTGATCGCGGTCAACCGCCCGGTCACCGTCGAGCTGGCCGAGCAGATCGCCCCGATCTTCACCGAGGTCGTCGTGGCCCCCGCCTACGAGGACGGCGCGGTCGAGGTGCTGGCCCGCAAGAAGAACCTGCGGGTGCTGGTCGCCCCCGGCGCCCCGGCCAACCGCCAGGAGGTCCGCCCGATCTCCGGGGGCGTGCTGCTCCAGGACGCCGACCGGGTGCACGCCGAGGGCGACGACCCGGCGAACTGGACGCTGGCCACCGGTGAGGCGCTCTCCGGGGCCGAGCTGGCCGAGCTGGCCTTCGCCTGGCGGGCCTGCCGGGCCGTCAAGTCCAACGCGATCCTGCTGGCCAAGGACGGCGCCTCGGTCGGCGTCGGCATGGGCCAGGTCAACCGGGTCGACTCCTGCAAGCTCGCGGTCGAGCGGGCCGGCGAGCGGGCCAAGGGCTCGTACGCGGCCTCGGACGCCTTCTTCCCGTTCCCGGACGGCCCGGAGATCCTGATCGCGGCCGGCGTGAAGGCGATCGTCCAGCCCGGCGGTTCGATCCGCGACGAGCAGGTCGTCGAGGCCGCCCAGAAGGCCGGCGTGACGATGTACTTCACCGGCGCGCGGCACTTCTTCCACTGATCTTCCAGTGATCTTCCGCTGAGTCGCACGAAGCGGCCCGGCCCCCTCCGAGGAGG